>CAXBHV010000337.1:0-6831 GCA_963974855.1 uncultured Rhodopirellula sp.
AGCAAAAAAAAAGACCGAGCCCGCCAACGTGGCGGACTCGGTCAAGGTGATCACGTCGGCGACAACCGAAATGGCTATCGCTGGTGACGAGTGTTGCGCCCATCTGGGCGTGGGAGACCACGCTGCTCGTACAAACGGTCAAGTGCATTGGTCACGGTACTGCGTGCGATACTCAGTGATTGACCAATGTCCTTGTTCAACATCCCTTCGTCGTGAAGTCTCGCGATTTCGGCTTCAATTTCGACGTTTCCCTTTACAGAAACCGTTGGCTCTTTGCGGTGGGCAGCGGTCTTGTCGCCGCCCAATGCAGCGTCCAACGCATACGTGATGGTGGGGCGTGATACTCCGAACTCCTTGGCGATCGCATTGAGCGAAGGTTTCTTACCAAGTGCCTGTAGTGAGCTGAAGCGGGCCATCACTACTTCGGCATTCTCGCGCGACCAGCAAGTTGGTTCAGGAATCTGAAACTCGTCGATCCAAAACCAATCATTCGGAAGCGCGTCGAACCGATGGGGATTCGTCGCCATGTTGATCCGGTCACGAAGCCGCTCGTCGGAGAACGAATTGTCCTCGACTTGCAACCAGGCACGCTTTCGAGGCTTGGTCTTGTAACCTTCGCCGTTTTGCGGTCCATTTCGCTCGAGCAACTCCTTAGTGTGGGAGAACCACAGAACGGCGTCAGGAACCGACCCGATTTTGCAGGACCGGCACACCACTCGACCATCCTCGAAGCAGTCGATGCGATCAATGTGCATGGACAATTCGAGATTTGCCAACGTGGCACATTCACCGCCAAGGACTTCGGCGAGTCGATCGAGCCGGTCCCGAACATCACGGGGATTGACCAGGCGATCAAACACGGCGTCTTCGCAGACCTGACTCTCAAGGTCGGCTTCAATTTCTGCGATCCGTTGCAACGCCTCACCGGCCTGCACTTCAATCGTCTCACGCAATTGATTGGGAAGATCACGCTTTGACAACGTGACGGACCAACCGCTGACCCGATTCTGCAAGTCGTCAAGTTCGGCTTGGAGATTTGGAACGACACCCGCACGCTGCGAATCGTCGTTGCGGCGTTGTTGCTCAACGATCTTCTGAACCACTTCGATCAACGAGGTATGATCCGCATCTTCTGGGAACAGACGCTCAACAACCTTGCCGACGACCGATTCCCGTAACCACTCCTCTTTGACCCGTTTCCCGTTTTCGCAAATGCCATTGCGTTGGTTGGGGCAAGCGTAAGAACAGTAGGTCTTTGTCTCGCCAGATTTCGTTTTATACGGCGCGGTAGAATTGGGAACCATCGAGGCACCACAATGACCGCACCGCACCAAGCCAGTCAGCGGATAGCGGTAGTTGGTACTGCGACCAGCATTCGCTTCGTTCTGTCGCCCGCGTGAACGAGCGATGATCCCAATGTTAACTTTCTCAAACGTCTCTGCATCGACGATGGGTTCGCAGAAGCCCTCGACGCGGATTACGTGCTCTTCATCATTCTTTTCAATGACGCGACGTTCATCGACCAGTCCGGTTGAGTTGTCGCTCCAAACTAAGGTGCCGCGATAAATCTCGCTCTTGAGGCGATGTCCAACCGTGTCGGCATGAAATGGCTTATACCGATCCGGAATCGCATCGTGCTCATTGAGGTAACGTGCCAAACTCTGCTGCCCCCACGACGGATGCTCGGCAGAAGCCTGGAACTGAATCGCCATGATAGGAGCGGTTTCCGGATCATGAACCAACTTGTGGTGAAGGATCTCCCGAGAACGTCGTTTCTCCGTTGCGACGACCTCCAACTTGTAACCGAACGGTACGGGCGATCCCGGCCAATAGCCAGCTTCGATGGCTTCGACTTTGCCACGATAGACATCGTTCGCCTTGATGCGGCTGTCTTCCGAGGCCCGCATATTTTCAAACATCTCGGCATACTTTGCGTCAACCGAACTAGGGTCGGCAAAGTTGCGGTCTGCGGTGAGTACGTAAACACCGTGCCGAAACTGAAGGTCGCGACGGTAGGTATCAAGATTGTCCATGCGACCGAAGCGCTCGATCGTATCGACCAGGATAACAGTCGCTTGAACGACGCCCGTCTTGATGTCGCGAAGCATTTGCTGGAATCCGTCTCGGTGCTGAGCCGTCTTCCCAGACTTGGCTTCATCCCTGTAGACCTTCACTACCCTCCAGGGTAATCCCCTGGACTTAATCAGTTTCCGAATCGCCCGTTCCTGCTGGGCTGGACTGGTCTTGGACTGATTGTCCGAACTCATACGGAGGTAGACAATCACATCGCGGAGGATCTGAAAATCGAACTTTTTACGTAACATTTGATTGTTCCTTTCGCCGTTCTTCGCGGCGAATGTCACTCGCGATAGCGCGAGCGATGAAGTGGACCAACCTGCGTCGGCGGGCGGCGTGTACCAAATTAAGCAAAGGGTGCAAACGACTGTCCGGCCAATCGACCGGAATGGGAATTTCGCCATCAGCGATCATCTCCGCTATTTGAGGTAGGCGCTCCGCCGAAACAGAATCGGCTTCGCTTTGATTGAGGTTGTTCATTGACGTTCCTTTGGAGAGGCACGCAAAAATCAACCACCCCGGCAACCTGCCGAGGTAGGACTAGGCATTTGCGCGCGGGTTAAAAAAGAATTTCCGGAAAGTTTTTTCCGGCGAGTGAAATTGTGGCGGAGATTGCCAGCGAAAAGAGAGCTAACGTCGGCGGCGGTTCTCAATCCGGTCGCTCATATAGAAATTGAGCGAAACGATTCCTGCAGCAAAGAAGGTTCGCATCGCGACTGAATTCATGCCCAGACCGACTGCATCAGCGATCATGCCGCCACCGGTTTTGGTTTGAATCACCAACGAAAAAGCTGGGTGCAAACCGAAGACATGACCATGGAAAAGGTGCATGTCCTGAACGTCGCACGTCGAAACTCGATGATCGCAGTGCCAGAAGCGGTGAAACTGTCGGACGAAGGTCGAATCTTCCTGCTTGGCAAACGCATCCGCGAGATGCAACCAGAGTAACGAATAGCACTGATGCAGCGCCGCCCTGCTTTCATTCGAAAGAACGTTCAAGACGTTTTTGAAAACATGGCTGCAATCGCGACTACGTGCTCGACGCATCCAATCACGCCAGCGTTCCTGTACCAGTCGCGCACAGATATCCGGTTCTTCCGTCCAATTGTCAAGCACGCCAGCGAAGAGTTGCGACTCCATTATTGAATACTCCTCCACAACCCCATCGGATGGCGATGCGAGGTCGCCGAAGGTGCGTGAGTGACAGTAGAAATCTTCACAACTCAGCTCCTTGCCAGCAGTTTGTTGAAGGATATCGTCGAGATCTGCGACCATCCGGTACCGCTTCGCGGAAGACGTGTTTGCCGGTGAAGCATCTGGGAATACGTCCTGCGACTTATTCGATCTGATATCTGACGCCAGCGAAGCCAGAAAATACGTGGAGGCGGCATTGCGATAATCGACATCGCAATTAGTGGTCATGGCCAGCCGGCCGGCAACACGCCGTACCGGTACTAGGCACTTGCGCGCTGAGACTGTAAGTGGGGACTCTGACCACTCTCGCTAGTCAGGCGAGAAGCAATCAGCGCATAGAAAAAGCCGCGTCAAGAGATGACACGGCTTTGAAAAACACAGATTCACCCAATCTCGATCTCGGGCTAGATCTTGCGTCTTGAGGAGTTGTAAGTCGACCGTTCGGACTCGTACTGAAAGATCGAGACGAGGGCGGCGTTGAAAAATCGCTCCTGTGCCGCGATATCGGATGCGTTCGCAACCGCGTCACCAATCAGCTCCCGGCCGGTAGGCGTCGAAATTAACCAACTGAACGCGGGATGGAGCCCAAGTACGAGTCCGTGCAAGAGATGGAGGTCCTGTCGATTTCCTGGGATGGGCACTCGCTGATCAAGATGCCAGAGCCCGTGGAAATTTGTGAACACTTCAGGGAAGTTCACGTCATTCGCCAGTTGAGGCAGCACGGTCGCCCATGTTGCAGAATAGCACTGGTGAAAGGCAGCCTTGCTTTCAAACGACAGAATATTCAATACCGTCTTCTGCAAGTGGCTGTTGCTTCGCCGACCCAACCGTTTCCTCCAGACTTCCCATCGAGCTTTCAGTCGTGCGACGGCGTCGGGCAGATCGTTTGACCAAATCTCTTCAAGCCCATCAAACAACTCTTCCGACCAGCCTTCGTAAAGAGATATTTCATCGTCAGAAAGCATCGGAAAGCCAACTGCATTGCGGTTTTGCTCGTGAAATTCAAATATTGTTGAGCGAGAATCACGAGAGCTGTCCAACATTTGCTCAAGTTGATCGAGTAACTCATCTCCAGCCCGAACTGATCGCTTCTTCAGACTGGCGTCGGGGAAAACTACTTGCGCAGCATCTTGACGTACCTCGGGCAACAGTGTCGCCAGCAGATGCGTCTCAACGGTCTCTCGATCGACACCCGAGAACTCCCTTGCCACGTGATGGAAGTGATCAAGAATCGGCTCATAATTCTTGCCGAACGTCCCATCGCGCGCGACCAAAGTACGCTTATCCACCCAGTACTGAGATATCGTCTGCCCAGCGAGAGACAATTCACGAGAACACAGTTCCAGCGACACCTCTCCAGTAAGATCTATCGTTGTTGTCGCCAAGGTTGAGCCGCCTGGTCGTTTTACCTGACGGTTGTCACTACACTGAATGCCAACGCTGCGGTTGGTACTTTCTTCTATCGACAACGGCATAACATTTCTCATTAGTAAACTGGTTTTATTCTTGGCACACTGTGCCAAGAACCGTGACTACGGGTGAGTACACATGGCAACAGGTGACAACAAACTAAGAGACGCAAGTGTTTGCTCGATCGAGTCTTACGCACCAAAGTGCCTGATCCACAATGACTTACATCGACGTGAAAGTAGTATCCCGTGTCCTCCGCTTTAAAGCCACTTGCCGCCAGTCGGTAAGTGGCTATTTTTATTGGTATTCACGTCGTTTACGCGTCTTTCTCGGGCAATCAGTTTTGTCTCGAAAATACGATGTTCCGATAAATGTTCCGATAAGAAGCCTGTCAGGGACCCCAATGTTCCGATAAGACCGGCAGGAGTGCTGCCAAATGGTCACGCGAGCGCGTCGTCAATGGAAACCCGACAGCCGGGGATACTACACCCGGCAGATAGGCTGGAAGCTAAGTAAATCCGGCATCCGGCAGCAGCACAAATTCATCTTAGGTACCGACCTCCGCCAGGCTGAGATTCGCGAGGTCAAGCTTCGAGAGATCTGGACTGTAATCGCGAGCCGCTCGCGCGAACCGGCCCCACTCTGGTGCGAAACCGAATTAGAAGTCGCCCGAGCCACCGCCAAAGGAGCCAGTGAGTTTGTCCTGCCCCGCAACGGTGGTGAGACGCCGACGAACTACGCGGAGCGACTGCAGAGGCTCCAAAAACGTTTCTCAGTCATTCACGTTCTGCCGGAGGATCGACGTGCCTATCGAATCGGAGAGGAAAATCTGGCGAGACTGGAAGCAATCAACGACGATGGCCAGCTTGCATCCGTCCACACGCGACTAGAAAACGTGGATCCCGCAAAAATCTTGGCAATGCAAGAGTCTGAGCGCGTGCTTGTCGCTGCGGGAGTGCCGCTTACCTCTCCCAAGCCGGACGTCGTTCCCGACAAACCGTTTGTTGGCGAAGAATTGCCCGACAGCGATGCGCGTCACGTGTCTCGCTCCGAAGTTACATCGTGCGTGGAGCCAGCAGACGCAATTGCGATCGAAGGAATGCTGCACCAAGCAATGAAGAAATATCAAGAGTACCTCGAGCGCGAGTTCCACCGCCCAGAGTCGAACCAAATCTCCCCCTGGGGTAAAACTCAGGTGAAGCAGGTGGAAACCCTGATTCAGCATCACGGGGACCGCCCGATTTCCGATTTAGATTCTTCCGAAATCAACGAACTAATCGGGTACTGGCGTCGACGCCCCTGCAAGCTCAGAACAACGACTCCGATGACAGCGAAAAGCTGCAAAAACTATCTGAGCGCACTCACTCGCTTCTTGAAATGGCTGGACACCAGTTCGCGATTCGAGTGGACAAAACCCATTGCTTTCGGCGACATGGACACGCGAATCAGACGTCTTGCTGTCGACCATGCACGAAAGAGCTTGGAGCAGGTAGATACGTTCTCACTTGATGAACTGAAACTGCTGATGCGATATGGACATCCGTTTGATCGACTTTTGCTTTTAATGGGGCTCAATTGCGGCTTTGGTCGTGCAGAGATCGCATCAACACTGGTAGGCGAAGTGCACTTGTTCTCAGCGCACTCGCCCCGGCACCAGGAAATTCTGGACTTCAAATCGACGGCGGAGGATTCCTTTATCAAGCGGGTCCGTCGCAAGAGCGGCGTTTATGGAGAACACATTCTCTTCCCATTGACCGTCCAGGGAATCCAGTGGGCAATGCAGCATCGCAGAACATTCCCAGGCTACGGCCCTCATGCGGTGCTAGTAGTCAACAGGGCGGGCACCGCTCTCGATAAGTCCACCAAAGCCGGCAACACAAACCAAATGATCCCGAATCACTTCGATCGGTTGATCAAACGCATTCGAGCCGATGGCCACGATATTCGGTCATTGTCGTTTGGAAAGCTCCGTAAGACTGGCAGTCAGCTCATCAAGCGTTTCTCTGACGGGGAGATCATGGGAGTGTTCGATTGCCATGGGCAACCCGTCAAGACTGACGCTCTGACCGACGCGTACAGCAATCGTCCATTTGGTCGCGTGTTCACCGCGATTCGCAATGTCCAAGAATACCTGCAGCCCGTGTTTGCTGA
>CAXBHV010000338.1:0-6813 GCA_963974855.1 uncultured Rhodopirellula sp.
GATTCGTTTGCTCCACCACATCAGGATAGAACTCATAGCGAGAGCAATCTGCTTCAAGCCACACCGTGTCCATCCCTACGAGCATCCCTTTAAGCTGATTGCGGGAGGTATCGTTTGGATCAACAAGGGCAATTCTTAGAACATTACTCATAACGACTTATCCACTGACATTAATTCAAAATGAATTTCGCATTGCGACTGAATTGTCGCTCTCTCAATCATGCGAGGGTCGAACACGCCCCTTGCATTGACGTCCATTTAGTTTTGAGGTGACATCACTGTCACGCCATCGCCGATGACGGTAGGAGTGGCACCTGGCACAATTGCTCCCTGTGGAATACCTGGGTTCCCCAAGATTTCTTGGTCGAATCCATTCGCATTCCCACCGAGGAATTGTCCACCGTACGCAGGGGCGGCACTAAAGCCTTGGACACCGTTGTAGCCATTAATCTCTTCGCCGCAGTTGTCACCCTTCATGTTTGGCACTTCCAGGAAGCCTCGAAGGTAGAACTCTTTGTCGTTAGGCGACATGGAATTCAAACCAGGGCCACCGGTAGGGGCTTCACAGGGATCCATCGCAGCAACCACTTCGGGAGTGACCGTGACAAGCAATTCAATGTCATTACGACGTTCTTTGACGCGTCGAAAGAACGTGCCGATATAAGGCAGTTCGCCAAAGAAGGGTGTCGCTTGGCGGGTCGATTCTGTACGTGTCTGCAACAGACCGGCCAAGGCAAATGTCTGACCCGCCTGCAACTCGATTGCGGTTTCGACATAGCGATGCGTGAACGCGAACACTTGGGTCGAATCATTAATGATCGAACGCGACGCGTCGACCTCGCTCACTTCCGGACGAACTTCCAATCGAATGCGACCGGGACCTACCACGAAGGGCAGGAAGTCGACCGAAGTGCCGTACTCTTCATAGCGAACCGAGACTGCACCGTTGCCCGAAGGAACAATATAAGGAACCTTACCCCCGACGATAAAGCGAGCAGGGCGTCCATGGGTTGCCACCACGGTCGGTTCCGCAAGCAGTTTGACTAAGTCGTCTTGGCGAAGGGCTTTTATCAAGGCTTGAAAGTCACCGGTCAAGACACTCGCGTTAGCTTGGTCATTTGAATGACTGACACCACGAGCGATTGTGCTCGCCGAGGCATTGATCAAACCACCCGGAGCGTTCACAAACAGGTTGCCCGAGTCAAGAATCGCCAAGTCGATACCAAGGTCACGGAATTTCGTACGCGAAATTTCCATAATCTTCGTATGCAACAGCACTTGCTGTACGCCAACGACCTTAATGTTGTTGACCACCGTTGAATAGAACTGTTCAACAATCGAAACAGCACGGTCAACGTCATCGACGCTGGTGACCGTTCCCGAAACAATGGCACTGTCATTGATCGGCATGACCTTGAGCGATGCAAATGGAAGTTGGGAACTCAAGATTCCTTCGACTTCGCGTGCATCGGCAAGCACCGTGACATCAACTGTATAAAGTTTGTCGTTGGTGTCCCACAGATTCAACTGAGTCGTTCCAGGCACCTTCGCGAAAATCTGAATTTGATTTTGCGAAACCGGTGTCGCTCCAATTACTTCCTCGTTATGCACTTGGAATTTTGGGATTCGATCTTCAAGTGTCAAAATTCGACTGCTTTTGACCAGCATCTCAAAACGTTCAACAGTCTGAGAAATACTGTGTGCTGCCATTGATTGGTTCGATGTCAACTGAACCGGCCCGTCTGCTTTTGCAGCAGACATGGGGGCAGTTAACACAAGGCCCATCATCAGCATCAGAGATGCGGTGGACTTGGTTGTCCAACAGTTCATTTCCATCGCGAAAGCATCCTTGCGAAGGCCTGGTGATTGGCGAAGCCAACTATGATTTTAGAAAGCATCTGTGCTTTGGACAATCAATTCAGGCAGTAACGAGTAACAAGTTCTCAGGTAAAGATTTTCAAACACGCTTTTAGAAAAGTCGCACGTCTTTGGGTATGGCTTACCCTCCGATGCAACAACTTTTCTCTTATCATAGTTCTAGTAACTGGACGTCGACGTTGCACGTTCGCCAGAAGGCTGAAAGAACGGGCTGTCGGCTCCGTTGAGGTGACTGTAGTCGCCTGATCCTGTTGGTGGACGTTTGCCCGCAGCATTCCCGTCGGTGTGCGACGGATCGGATTGTGAAGTCGTTTCCGTTTCGGTTGACTCTTGTCCGCTGCCGTCCGTAGTTCCCGTGTCACTCATGACAACAGGAACTTCATTCGGAACGACCCAGTACTTGATCATGCGGCCTTCGACCATCTTGATCATCTCGAATCCGTCTTTGCGTTTTTTTGGTGCTGCGACAGGAACGGGGGTGACTGGCGGTGCAGCCACTGGCTCTCTCATTTCTTCGCGGCGAAGATCCTGGGCGGTTTGGTAATCTGCAAGCCACTTTAGGAAGGATTGAGCTGCTTTGCTCGGTCCTTCGTCGGATGTGGGTTCATCGTAGTCGCCAGGGTTGCCAAGACTCAAACGAATTTTCCCGAGTTCATTGGCGTAGGTCCAAGCATCCACGTCGTCGCTGCGAATGGATAATTGAATCGTACGAGCCGTGGCAAGTTTCGCATCCCCTTCAAGCCGATCGGTGTTGCCGTCGATCGCAAAAACGCGAACGCCGGTCAAAACCGTTTTGGTCATGGTGCGAGGAATCAATTCGCTTTTCGTGAAGAACGCCATCACATTGACGCGGTCTCCAGGTTGTACCAAGTTAGAAATACTGTTTTCGGCATCCGCTCGCATCGCCACGACGCTGTACCCCTTGGGGGCCATTGCGGTGTTGGTGTCCATTAATTTGACCGGCATGACTGCTTCGCCAGCATAAAACTTTTGCTTGGCGTACTTGCCATCAAGCATTCCAAGGTCGCCTACAGCTCCCTCGGGAATGCGATCGGCGGGCCATGGCTCGAGCCGAATTTTTTCAGCAGTGATTTGCTCGCCAATGTCAATCGCTTTCGCAGCGACAAAAATATCGACGGTAGGTGCAGCTTCGCCCGTGGTTCCGCGAGCCTGCATCCATTGGCTGATGCCAACGGCTGCAATGGTACCGCAAACGCAAGCTAGAAGCAGAATGAGTGATTTGTTTCGCATGGCTATTCAGACGTGCCTGAAAAGGAGCAGTCGTTTGTCAGAACGATTGTAGGATGTCGAATTCGGCTTAGCCCGTATGTTCCGACTCACATGGGTTTTCGGTTCAGCAGGAGCGATCGCTGCAATCGATACTAGAGGGCTAGTACGACCAGTGCATTTGGAAAAGTTGACGCAAACCACCCGGATTAACATTTGGTGATTTGTAACGGCTGTTTTTGCTTCATTGCGTGCCCGCGAACTCTTGATGTTCTCGGACGCAATGCCCCTCGAAACGGCTTGCGAGCATTTCCCTAGTGGTCTGGAAAAACAGGCAGCACTGCCCCTGGTGAAGTGGGCTTTCCTTAATAAATCAATCACAAAAAACCAAGGAAGCGCCAAATGCACTCCCTTGGTATTGGTTCATTTTTTCTTAGAGCAACATTCCAGCGATCGCGAAGTAGGCGATCGAGCCAATAGCCATTGGGATGCCGTAAGGCAACAACTTCATCGTGGGTTTTCGCTCACGAGCAATTGCAGCCAGTTTGGAAGGGTCTCGAACCGTCTTCCATTCCTCAAGGATTTGTCGTGCCATTGCGTAATGCTTGAACCAGTTGCCGCTTGCCATGATCATGAAAGCTGCCATCACGCCGCCAACGATCGCGGTGTAGGCAAATGCCCAAAGGGTCACGATCGTGCCGAGCCAAGCGCCGACTCCAGCGAGCAGTTTGACGTCACCTGCCCCCATGCCGCCAACGTTGCGAAGAACCAGTAGCAACATCATGCCGACGAAGGTTCCTAGCAGACTGTAACCCAATCCAGCAAAGCCTCCGGAGATCGTCCAGTAAACCCAGCCGCTGATGATGAAGGGAAAGGTCAACCAGTTTGGCACCTTCAAAATTGCGCCGTCGATCACTGCTGCAACGACGAGTACAATCGTGACAAACCAGACGATCCAGTGGTCAACCACCGTGTGAAACAAAGTATCCATGTGTCTATCCCCGTAAAGTGTTTTGTGAGTAAGCTTATTCGGTCGCGGTACAGAGCATGCTGAGCTTTGGGAGCCTACGAGACGCTCGGGTGCGAAGCGATTGTTTCGTCAGCGAGGGCCAATCAACCAACTAAACATCGCGAACAGAAGCGTGACCAAACAGCAGGAAAGCTGCCAGGCATACGCGGCCGCATCGGCGGGAATCAGTGGGTAGTTCATCGGTTTTTAGCCTCCCGAATCATCGGGGTAGCGAACGAAATAAGGTTGTTTTGGGCTTAGACTTCGGGAGACATGGCCCTTGGAAATGTTACGAAAGCGTTGCGTAGCACTTGTTTTATCAACTGCAAAAATCGACGCAGCCGACACAGACCGCGAAATCGCGATCTGTGCCGGACAATGCGACGAATTGTTTGTTAGCCGAACGAATTCGGCGAACGACTAGGATCCACCGCCGGAGATGGCGTTGCCTACAGCTTCGAACTTGGTGTTCGCAGCGGTACCGATCGAGCCGACCGAAACCAAACAAACGACGATAATCAAAGCCAACATAACGGCGTACTCAACAGCTGTTGGTCCGTCTTCTTCTTTCAGGAAGTTTACGATACTGGTAGCGAAATTCTTCATGTCTCTCTCCTCGCGAGTGAGATGTGAATCACCGTTAACAGATGACTCACGACGATGCTTAAATACGAACGTATTCGACGTGAATGCGTTCAATGTAAGGGCAGCCTCGTCTCCGACTTTCGTCTGACGTGCCTTGGTGCACCGAATGCCAAGAGAGAAACTCTCGAGCAATCGATTTTCCGTGGCAACCTGGCAATCCTGAAGCAATACTTTCGATCGGAAACCGATCCAACGTATCACTCACGGACCCGTGGTTTTGCGCCCCGTCCTCTCGAACGGTTTGCCTTTGTCACGGAGCAAGGCCGACCAGATCTGATGACTTGCACACACATGCAAACCTTCGTCCTGGCAGCGAACCAACTTTGATTCGCTCACTCTTTACACTTTGAAAGTACGATACGATTCGTCCGAGTCAAAAAAGTCCGAACACGGAAGCCATAACGATTGGATAAAATTGCCAATCGAAACGATCGTGACGATAATACGGTTGATGCCCCCCCGATTTGAGTCGGTGCGACTGCGAATCTCGCCTTTGCAGTGTTGCTCCGTCGACTTGGAAATAGCTTGAACCCAGGATCGCAAACTAACCGTCCGTCGTTTGCGTCGGCGGAACGCTTGTTGCCTTTTTGTAACCACCAAGATTGCATTTCGGGGGTTCAACTTGCATCAAGGACTGGCGACAATAGAGATGCATCCAGAATGCGGACGGTGCTTCGCTGATATTGAATCAACTCACACAAAGGTTCCAAGGTATGGACGAATCACAATCCCCCTCCCATGATTGGCGTGCACAGCTGAGCGGGCATGCCGGCGATCACAAAGAAACGTTGATTGCGATCAGCGACGCGTTTCTGGAAGAGGTGCCGCTTTTGATCAGCCGAATTCGCACGGCGTCACAAGCAAAAGATGTTCGTACATTGCGAACCTCCGCTCATACGCTGAAGTCTTGTTTTCGCTATGTGGCAAGTGACGAGGACGTCGAAGCCGCCGCCGAGATGGAAAGGAATGCCGATTCACCTGAACAGATTAGCCAACAGCAAATCGATCATCTTGATGAATTAGCAAAGAAGTGGTGCCAACGCGTTGCCCAGCTGAAAGCCGAAACGGTAGCGTCCAACTAAACGGGATCCGGGAAGTTTCGAACTCGTAGAAACCAGGCAATACATCGCACGCCAAGAGATTGCGTTACAGTTATCGCGGTTGTACTGCGTTTGCGGTCACCAAGGTGTTGGATTGAATATCCAAAAACAGCTTGATCACTTCGGATGCGGCGAGCAGGGTAGCGGACCAGATCGCCGACATGATTAATATAGGCACCGCTGTCAATAAGCCAGCGAACAGCCCCGCAACTCCTTCTTGCGTCATTCCCAACACTGGGATCACTAAAGTGTAGATGACCGCCAGTCCTAGGACGAGACAAGCTAAGCCAAAGTAAAGTTTGCGGATCAACTCTAACATCGGATAGCTGCGTTCCAGTGGCAGACTCGTATGCGATACCGTCCGAGCAGGTTCTGCCGACGTCGTGTACGGATTCATCGCCGGCGGTGTCGCATGCGGAATGCCATCACCCCCCGCAGTCGCTCCGCTGGGGCTTGTAGAAGCCGACGCTCCGGATCCGCTAGACGTTGCGGCAAACTTGGGCACAGTATCGATTTTTGCCGCATCGATTTTTGCCGCGGCGGAATCGTTTTCCGATTCGATTGAAAGCTCGTCGGCAGCAAACTCGGGTACGTCGTTGCTGTCGGGTTCCGTTTTCGCAGGGGCCAAGTTAGGAATTTCGATCGCGTCAGATTGGTTTCCTTCCATCACGATCTTGGGCGGCGTCGTTTGGGAACTTCCGCCCCTTGCCGTCACGATCGAGGGCGCCGGGGTCGCCTTTTTTGCCGAGCCGCTGAAATCAGGAATCTCGCCTTGCCAACGCGTCGGTGGTTGCTTGTCCCCTTTCACCACGGGAATGCCGCCCGCGTCTTGCGACCCCGATTCCGAGCTGGCCGTCTTTGTCTGAGTGGTTTCCGGTGGCGCGACCACTTGGCAAGCCGTTTTGCATTTAGGGCATTTCATAATAATCGTATAATTAATTATTAAATAAATTT
>CAXBHV010000339.1:0-6808 GCA_963974855.1 uncultured Rhodopirellula sp.
GTATCGGCGTACACTCTATTGACTTCCGGATGGACAAAGCGGGAAGTGGATACGGTGTTCGACAAGCCAGATGAGCGTGGTCCATCAGAGCACTGGAGCAACACCTCGGGCACTGCCCTTTACGATCCGGAAAGAGTTGCAATCGCAAAATATCGCATCGGGAAATCAGAAGAGAAACCTAGCCCAAAAATGTGGAGTAAGTGGCGAAATAGCTTAAGCCCCACTGCCACGCCTGCATTAACGCTCGACTTTCATCACATGTCGGATGCCTATGTGCACGGTGCGGCTGACGAATTCTGGTCGCTACGATTGAGTCACCCGATAGCCGGCAGACCGCCTGGCACGAAGGACCGTGAGAGGCAGATCCTTGAACCATTGCTAAATGCGTTATGGCAAGTTGCATTTCCGGATACGTCGGTCGGCAATGTGTTTGAGAGCCTCAGCGAGCTAGCCGAGGTCGTCGTCCGTGAGAAACCGAAGCCCTGGGCGGCGGCACTATGCGTTCGCCGAGTCAGCATGAAATCGTATCTATCAAAGGCCAAGAGTCCCAAGGCTGTGAAAAGAGCCTTGCAGGGATTGGCTTTGATCCATTCGGGAACGATCCGAGATCCCCGGGGCCGCAAGCAGGATCTATTGGACTGGTTGATCGAATCGCCCCGCATGCGATTCGATTTCCTTGAACTTGAAGCTGATCGTTGACCATCTCCGGATCGCATCAAGTGCGATTATCTGCGAGTTGCTGATAACTTCTTTAGTCCGAGCTCCGCAAGCACAGCGGGAAGATCGTAGAGAGTGAGAATGCCAAGAAGGCCCTGGTTTGTTTTCCCTTTATCGGTAATGAGTATTGCGTCGAGTTTTTTTCCCAGTGCCGCATACGCTTCAAATTTCGACAATGCATCTAGCAGATTGGAATCGCGACGAAGGAAACAATAGTGGTCCAAGTCTTCTGTGTGACCGAGGACGGATTCAATTTTAGTGTCCCAAGGGCTCACGAATTCGTTCTCAACCTCTGATGCTAGCCAACGTGCAACTGTTTCAGCGGTCAAAACGGCCGCAACCGCACCATTTGCCATGATCGGAAGCTGCGAAAAGGAACCGTCACGCATATCGACTACAGCTTGGCCGACTGAATCGTCCATATTGCGAGTGCGAACCGGCATCTGAAATTTGGGGATCACCTTCGGTGGATCCACGAGAGTAGATTGGATCCGTTTGAAATCGGCTACGGCCCGATCATTTGGCTCGGCGATGACGTGATCGTCCGTGCGTTCATGCGTTCATGGACAATCGCATTACGCAGGTCAGCAAATTCCTTGAGATCAATTCGGAATCGTCCCACGGCTGAGTTATTCTCTGCAGCTAGGTCCACCAGTCGTGAGAAACTTGTGCTTCGATCAACATTAACTTGCCTTCGCATCCATGTTTCAACAGCGGAAAATATCGCGAGAAAAGTATTGGCATTTGACATATCCTAGATTTATCGCACCTGTTTAAGACCATTTCGATAGTTTCTGCAGTGACAACATAGAGTACCGTAACTGATCAATTAGTTGCAACGACAGACTCTCGCCTTGAGCCCTATCCTCCTTTGGAACCCCACGTTTGACTGCGATGCGGTACTGTTCGCAACAGCGATCCCACGTCGCAACCCAGACTTCAACGTGATTCCGTTCGGTACGCAGGCTTACAGCGTAAAGGTCGATCCAAGCGATTCGATCCTCAGCCTGTCGGCTCGCTTGTCGAAGCACGGAGGCGGCGGAACAGATTGCTAGTTGCCATTCGTCGAAGCGAACGCACAATACCCTCGTAGTGAAACTTTATTCCACAACGGATGAGAAGTGTCACGGCGTCCGTGTCCCGCGGTTGACGGGACGTTTGCCGTTATCACCGTTTCCACACTTTGCCCGTTTGGGTAGTCCCACGGGGCAAAACGGCAGGCGTCTTGCCAGACGCCTAATCTGTCCGTGCTTCGTTCTGTACAGTTGCGAGTATGGATCTCGATCGTTTTTCTAGCCGTGCTATTTATGTTTTTAAAAAACACGCAGCAAGAATTGGACTTTATGGAGACTCAGCCCCGTTTCATCAGAGTCGAGTTGGATCAGAAGGAAGTTCCGGAGGCGACTCTCATCCCCGTCGAGCGTATCGAAGAGGCCTTGGTTTCGAGCGAACAAAACTGTGCCCCTAGTCACCCAGATACAGACGAGACAAAGCAAACAGCACATGTACTTCCGGCAAATACACTTATTCCGTGGCCCGTAAAACTCGATAAAACTTTAGTGGAGTTTGACGAAAAAACCTGGAAGCTAGACGATCGCTCGTATTACGAAAGAGGCCGAAACTTTACGGCACACGTCAATCCACGATGCGACTCCTACTACATCTGCAACTCAGATGACAATTTCAGAGTCGGATTCGCGTTAGCTTCTGAGCCGACGAAACCGGTCTTTTTTGTCCAGCAAGAACGCGACATTTCCGGCCACCGGCAAGACGATGGCATCTCAGTCAAGCGACTTAGCGATAGTTGGCTTCTTGTGGTTGATACGCCAAATATCGGTTTTGCTTCGTCTTTCACGAGATTATGTCGGTTATTCCGACCGGATGGGACATTGAGCAAATACTACGGCAAAGACTGGTCGGGGCGACTTGGAGTAACTTGCTTCAATCAATGGGATGAAACAGGACAACCAATCCCATGCTGGTGATAAGCGGAACCGGGTACAACCTAATGAGGCTGTGGTTTCCGGCGGCGGCCAGCGTCATCGATCGTTTGGCCGATTCCTGGCCGCGAACGTCGCCGAAGTCAACTTGGTAAGTACTGAGCTCTTCGAACAATTAGTTGACACGTCATTCGTCTCTTCTGAATTGTTGTAGGCTCGCACGCATGTCGATGCCCTCGCATAGTATACAATTCTGTAATCAACTGCGGCGGTTTGAGACCATGTTCGCTTTGACACTTTGTCGATTACCCTATAACCACGCCCCTCCATTAGAAGTTCTCGTTATGAAGTCGGTTGTTCTGGTTACCGTGGCGTTTCTCTTTGCATCACCGTTCGTATGCGCTAAGGACGAAGTGATACTAAAAGCGAACGGAATGTATGTCTGTGCTCCCGCCGATAGTGGGAGCGGAAAGCCACTTTTCGTCGCGGACGCTCCGACGACCGGCAGTCCAGTCGTGATCAAGTTACACTACTTTAACGATCCTAGTGGGATCAAGAAGGACCAGAGAAATGACTTTGCGGGAAACTTCATGTTCGAAATCGTGCACAGGAAGCCAACGTTCAGCGGTAAAGTGAACAGGTTTTGGCAGGCCAACGATGACGTCAGAAAGAATAGGGAAGTAAGAACAAACGACTTGCCCGGCGCCTTGGAGGGATTCCATATCAAGAAGGTTGGCATTTCATCGAAATTCAAGATTCAGTCCGTACACTGGAAGAAGTATGTCGGTGTCAATAAACACAGCCATCTTGCCTTCGTCAGTGACAAAAATGCGGCAATTTTCGAACTCAGTCTCTCGCGTCCAAAAAGTGTGCTCGAAGCTGACGAGAAAGAACGACAGGCATCCAGGAAACGTGACGTTGCCAATGCTGTTCGGTCATCCGCTACCATTGCAGTCAATCGGGCAGAGGGCTTGCTCAGCAGGAAATTTACACTTTTCGATACACACACGCCTGCGCTAATTCAGTTGAATCCGTACGTGCGTTCGTACTACGTCAGATGCGATCTTGGGAACGGTTACAAACTGGACTACAGTTCTGAAAAGGAAAGAAACCCAGACACTGCGCCTGAGTACAACTCGATCGAGGAGGCGGCATCGTCAACGGGCAATGAAGCGAATCAAGTGAATGATTACGCCAAGGTCCAGCACGGCGATTACGAGACGTCAGTTATCGACGGCAAATACGTATACTTCTCGTCTAGGAGGTTTACCGACTGGTGTTGTCCTGAGACATTCGGGGCATATGCATATTCTCTGATTGCTAGTGAAGGGGAGACGTCAGACGAAATAGTGGCAAAGATCCGGGAAATGATGCTGCTTGAGTATTACGACATCGTGTCCTGGATTGGCGGTCTTGAAGATGTGGGAAAGGAAGCATCGAAGGAGCTAACCACGAGAGTTCTGATTGGAATTCTGGATTCGCTCCCAACTCCCGAATTGGAAAATATGACCACGGCGGTCGCATTTAGCGAAATAGATTTCTCTTCAGCAGATCCCTCGCAGTCGAAAGAGATCACATTATCGATCGAGGATTTAGGAAAACTTGAGTTTCGGACTGGGCACATCGACTATCGGTACGAAATTGAACCGAGGCAGGCGAACGCAATAATGCAGTCATTCGGGCAACTCGAAGCTCAACTATTGGGTGCCGATTACACGGAAAAAAGTTGGGCTAAGACGAAGACCAAAGTGAATGGGTATCTCGGCGATAGAATGAAGTTCGGCCATCGCTATTTTTCTATGCATCTGAAGACCGACCTTCTTCCAAGTGATGCTGATCTCCTCCGGAACCGCGTCGCCCGATTGAACGAGAAATTACCAGATCGAGATGAACTTGAAGAACGGTTCTCCGAGGAATTGGCGAGGGCGATCAAGAAAATGTCCAACTCGAACACTGCTCATTGGTTTGAATTGGCCGAGGGCTTCGTCAAGACAAGGAATGAATCCAAAAATCTTAGTGTCCGTCGAATCACCGGTATCGAGAAGGAAATCGCAAAGGAGATGCTGGGCGAAGAGATCAAGAACGCCAAGGTCGAGAATGGAATTATCATGATTCCAAAATCATCGGCTATACGAACAAGTCTGCAGGATTTTGCGTCCAAAAATCTGTGTATCGGCAACGAAGGCAGTGCGAAAGTCGAGGTAATGGAAATGGACGTCTATTCCGGCGTGATTCGAATAGAACTCAGTCTCAACCATAGGCAATCATGGGGAACAGTGGGGGAATTGACCGCAGCAGCGGACGAGAACTTGCGCAAACAATTCGAACGCGCCAACAATTTCCTTGATGGCGAAACCGGCCAATTGCTTAAGAGCATGCGGGATGCGCGAATGCGTCTTGTGAATGTGTCGGAAGCAAAGCTGAAGGAGATATCGGATCTCCGGGCCCAGCAGGACACGGCATCATTGGAGGTAAAGGCAGCTGTGAATAAGTACAACCGTGCGACGACGTCCGCAAGTGATGCCAGGAGGGTCGCTTCCAAAACGCAGAATAAACTGAACTCTCAATTCAACGACGCAATTGAGCACCTTGGCGATCCATGGTCCCATGGATTTAAGCCTCCACCGGGATTTGAGCCTCCACTGGGATTCCCGCGTCCGCCGACCTCCAATACCATCCGCGCAGAAGTCCCTCAAGTCCCTCAAGTCCCTCGAGATCTTGAGGGACCAGGATTGCCGCAGCTCCGGTGAGGCCCCTCCGTTCCTGATGTTATTCCGAATCCGAGTGAGAAACCGGATCGCCTCGGCGCAAATCCGTCGCTGATAAGATGAACGACGGAAACATTGAGACCATCAAGCTGTCGATCTTTGGTGCTATGATTCGCCGCTGCGGTGGCGTTGACCGCAGCGAGTTGAATGGTTGTGCTCGCTGCCGAAGTTGGACAAACCGAATCGGCCAAGCAGTGATTTGTGAATATGCTCAAGCGGCGCAGAAGTACGCGTTTACAGGTACGGCAGCATCGTCGAAACGCTATCGCAAGATGTACTCGCTTTTGCCAAGTACCGTGCACAATCGCCAGTCCCCAACTTGCAACTACCGGGTTGGAAGCTAACGGACCAATTGCCGCTAGACAAAGGGCCTGTTGGTGGTCAACACGGATTCGGATGTTCGGTTGCAATCGCTATGCCGAATATGCGGGACGACGTAGGCAAAATGTTAATTTTCCCCGTAGTTGGCAAGCGAGTCAGCCGACCGCTTGCACGGCGGCACTCCAAACTTCTTGAGAACCACATTCACCGCGGGAGAAATCCAAATGAACATGGAAGTATTTCAGTCTGCGCTGTCGTGCTTTAATGATGCGAATCCCGAATTGTTGAGGATACAGCTAGAATCTAGGGAGCGGTACGAAAGCGAGCACCCTCTGCAAAAGTGGGGGCTTGATGAACTTCTACGATATGGCGTCAAGCCTCTATGCAACCTTCTGTTTGACAGGACAGAGTCACTCGAGGCAAGGCTTGATAACTGGAACGTGCGTTCAGATCCCTACGGCGACGCTTACAGCGATGGGTGCTACACACTGCGACTCGCACAAGTTGCGTGCAGTCAGGCAATCATCGCGTTGTTAGCGCCACTCGCCGAAACACTCATGTACAAGTCGATAGAGTCTTTTCGACAAGAGCTTGAAGAAAACACTGAAACGGAAACCAATGAGGACGAACGAAGCGCCCTCAATAAAAAGGACTTTTGGAATCCGAAAGAAGTGTTTGTGAAGTGGGACAAAAGCGACAAAAACAATCCGAGGGTAAAGAAGAAGGGTGGTATTCGTGAGGGATTCTCGCAACTTATTAGGTCGATTGGTTTAGGGGCTGAAATGTCTTCCGATTGCGAGAACGTTTTGACTGCGCTCTTTGCGATTCGCAACATCTCCCTTCACAGAATTGTCTGGAGCGAGAAAAAAGATCAAGATGGTAAGGATGCAGCACACCGTTTCAGCGAGGATATGGCCAAAAGCGATTGGGGCGAATGGTTCACTTGCACACGAATCTACTCAAGCGACGAACCGGAAGACAGGGTCGAACTAGCGATCGAGGATATCACCGTAACGCGGTGCGGAATGTGTCAACGATAGTGAGACAACTTTTTGATAGTTG
>CAXBHV010000340.1:0-6776 GCA_963974855.1 uncultured Rhodopirellula sp.
CGTAACAGCGAGGCAGCATCCGTTCGATCACCGAGCGCAGCGTCAAAACCGGTTTGACTTGCAAACCAGTGATCCGTTCGATCTCGTCGACTTGCTGAAGATTGTGCGGGTCGACCATGGCCACGCTAAGCTTGCCGCGGACCTTGAACATCGCGATCGCTTGCAGCAACTCGGCCTTTGCCTTGGGCAACAATTGCACCACTGCTGGATCGACCATGCCGTCGCGGAGCAGTGCGTATGCAACATCTCGCTGTTGACTCAAGAACCGCAGCAAAGTGCCTTCATCAATCAAGCCAAGTTCAAGTAGGGTTTCCCCTAATCTTGCGCCCTTGGCCGTATGTTCGGTCAGTGCCGCTTCGAGCTCATCTCGGGTCAGAACTCCAGCGCGTACCAGACGCTCGCCCAGTGGCAACGGAGTTTCCGCGGCAACAACATGACGTCCAGGCGGGTGTGCTAATAACGTGCTCATCGCGAGAAACTCCCGACGGCAGAGACAACGTCATCCGAAATCGAAAAATCTCGATCGAGTTCCGTCGCTTGCAATATCTCGATGCAAAGTGGATTGGGGGCAGCGAGGTGAATCGCCCCGCCGTGTTGTAAACAGCGGTCCCGCAGATCCAACAAAAATTCGAGACCGGCGCTATCAAGCAGCGGAATATTGCGCAAGTCAAACACAATTTTGGGTTGACCGTGCCCAAAACATTTCTCGCAATGACCTGCTAATTCGACGGTGTGATCACGGCTCAACGGATCGTTCCCCGAGAGCACAAACACGCTGCCTTGTTTGGAGCAGTCGAACATACGATTCACTCCAATTAGTTCAGGGGTAAGGTCAGGGTAAAGCGAGATCCCACATTCAGTTCACTGGAGATGGCGATTTCGCCACCGTGCAGTCGTGCGACTTCCTGCGAAAAGGCCAGCCCTAAACCGCTGCCGCTGATTTCTTGGACGCGTGAGTCGTGGCTACGGAAGAATTTCTCGCAGAGGCGTGGCAACTCTTCCGCCGAGATACCAAAACCGGTGTCCTCGACCTGCAATTGCATGACATCTGCGTCAGTTCCCGCCAGCAGTCGCACACTGCCGCCTGCGGGAGTGTATTTGGCTGCGTTGCTGAGTAAGTTGACAAGCACGCCGGCAATTTTGTCTTTGTCGATCTTCAGTTTAGGCAACTTCGCTGGCAACTTACTCTCGAATGCCAACGACTTTTCTTGCAATTGGGGTTGCACTTTCTCAACGACTTCGTCGATCAAACGTTCCATATCGGTTTCATGCCGAACGACCGAGATCGCTCCCGATTCCATTTGACTGACGTCGAGTAAATCGTCAACAAATCGAGCCAAGCGAGTCGCTTCGGACATCAAGATGTTGTAAAAGCCCTTTTGGCGTTCAACATCGATGTCATCATTATCGATCAACGTTTCCGCGTAGGCTTTGATATTTGCTAGGGGAGTGCGAAGTTCATGAGTCGCGGTAAACACAAACTGGTTTCGCATTTCTTCTGCGAGTTTCTGCTGTGTGACATCGCGAAGACTCCACAACGAACTGCCTTGCTCGAACGCGTCACCGATCAGCGGGGTGCGGCTTAATCGCCAAACACCGGCGGAAAGTTCGCTGCCCAAGCACAGCTCAATCGCAAAGCTATTGGATCGATTTCGTAGCGAATCGAACTCAGCGGCACTGGCAGGACTAACCGATTTCGCGATCCATTCACCCAGATCGTTTCCGACGACATCCGCGCTCGTTGCCGCACCAACCATCGCTACCAAGGCATTGTTTGCCAGTACCACATTGCCATTCGGAGTGCTCAACGCGACTCCTTCGGACAACGCGTTGAAGATTCCTTCCCATCGTTTTCCCGCTGATGCGTCTAGCGTGTCACGAAGTCTTTCTTCGAGAGTCGCAAGGGTTCCCTGTTCGTTGATCTGCTTCAGAAGCTTGTTCCACCCTGCGGCAGCCGGGGTAGATGCAATCAGAGGAACCAGTTCCGCTGGCGAACTGCAGACACCCGTTGTGATGTGCTGCAATTGGTTTTCGATCGATTCATTGATCTGCACCGATCGGCGCATGACAAAACTGCCAACCAAAAGCAAGAACAAGGGGACGGCCACGATGATCGAGATCGACTCAATCAGTGCTCCCCGCCAAGCAAGCGTTAACGCGACGCTGACGACTCCAAAGATTGCAGCCAGACCGCACATTAAATATCGGTCAACGATTCGGCTACTTAGCGACGGGATTGCGTTGGAGATATTATTCATGGGTGCGGTATCGAAATCATGAACACGCGGGCGAGGTGTCTTCGGTGGGAGCGAGCAAGTCGTTTACAATCGCAACGATCTCTCGGATACTGAACGGTTTCAGAACGAGTGTGGCGATATTCCAATCTTCGCGTAGTTGCTCTCGATTCAGCTCCATCCCTTTTGCCGAACACATGATGATGACCATCTCATCGAGAGATCGGTTTTGCCGGATGTGTTGACAAAGTTCAGCACCGTTGACATTGGGCATTTGATAATCGGTTATCAAAAGGTCAAATGTTTGCACGCAAAGCAGATCGATCGCTTCGCTACCATCGAGGGCGATGGTGACGTCAAAACCAGACCGCTGGAGATTGAATCTCAGAACATCGCCAAGGACGCGGTTGTCCTCTGTGATTAAGATCCGTCTTTGAAAATCACTCATGAAGTTGGCCAGAATATAAAAGAATGCGTTCACCGAGCCGAGGTCGGCAAACGCAATCATCAGGGGAGGGCTGTTGTGTTGTTTTTTATCGTCGTGATTGCATCCGCTGTCAGACTATGCGTGAGAGAGAACTACCATTTTGAAATATAATTAGTGTCGTTCACACAGAAGTCGCCGGTCGCTGGATCGTAAATCCATCCTCCGGCCGCGGTCGCGGTTGTCATCGGTGTTTCCCCTGCCTCGGCAATACCCGGACCTGGCTTGCTCCCCACCTGTGCCGAAGGGAAGGCCCCTTTTAAGTACGGCTTCAGAGAGGTTTCGAATGTCGCATGAGGAGGGAAGGCGTCATTCTGTGATTTGTAGAGTTCAATCGCGTCACGAACGACAAGCAACGACTGTCGTGTCGCGTTCTCTCGTGCGTTGCCAGCCGTATCGAACATCCGAGGTGCGGCTACGGCTGCCAAGATTCCCAGAATGAGAACCACGACGACCAACTCAACCAAAGTAAAACCCTTGCGACACCAACGTCTTGTTTTGAACACTTTGCATTTACCCCTACGGAAGTACGATTAGTGCCGAGCGACTAAACAATCCCGGCTTACGTAAAAACATAGGACGCAATTAAGGAATGCAACGAAAGTCAAGAAAAATATTCTTGCGTAATTTCCGGGGGGATTCATGGTTTTGCGGGCTAACCTTGCACAGTCACGGGATGCCGAACGTCTCGTCCATCCAAGCGAATCTAGTCGACACGAGCCTTTCTGATGTCCGAATTCATTGCTCAAAGTGTGCTCCCAGCGAGCCAGCTTCGACGGCCGCAACAGGTTGCTGAAACTCTTCAAGATTATTTCCGCACACCGTTCTATCTCGTTACAAGGCAGTGCACTCTGCGGCACAGCGCTCCCTCGTCATCCGGCGGTGTGAATCTCGACTCCACTTTCGTGCTTCCCAACACGTTACCCCTGGATGAAGTCCTAACAGCCACAGAGCCATTTAACCACGCTATTTCCGGGGAAAAGTCGACGCTTGTGATTCCAATGGGCAGTCACGCGACACCGTTCGCATTGTGTGGAAACATCGCGAGTGCGGATGTGCGGCTGAGCGTTCCACTCGTCAAAACGGTCATCGAAAACCTTGACCAACATCAACAGATTACATCGAACTCGCAACAGCTCGATGAATACGCCTCGCAAGTCACGCGAGACTTCGAAGAACTCAGTTGGCTTCGCTCGCTTGCGGAACGACAGGAACTGTGGCATCCGCAAAACGATTTGAAGAATATTGCCAGCGTCATCCTTCCGCCTCTATGTGACGTATTGTGCGTCGAAGCAATTTTTCTGTTCGTGACGGATGCGCAAACTGGCTCGGATACGCTGGCTTTCCGAGCCGGCGAATGCGATGTTCGTCACGAGACGATGCTTGAACTTGTTGGCGAATTTGTAGGCCAAACCATCGAACAACCTGTGGTTCGCAATCCGAATAACCTGCACAAAGGGTGGAAAGGGCTCGATGGCATTCGCAGTTGTGCTCTGGTTCCGATTGCCAACAACTCACAGCGATTCGGCTGGTTGGTGATGGTGAATAAGCAGGCACGTGATGAGGCCTCTCCCGTCGACGATCCGCTGTCCCTATCTCAGCATTGTGAATTTGGCACGTTTGAGGCTGGCTTACTACAGTCTGCCGGGCTCAACTTGGCAGCCCACGCCAGCAACCTGGAATCGTTTCGTCAGATCGAAGATTTGGTGGTCGGTGTGATCCGAGCGATGATCAACTCGATCGACGCAAAAGACGCATACACTCGCGGCCATAGTGATCGAGTGGCCGCGATGGCACGTCTTCTTGCTCACAAACTGGGACTCGATTCGCAAACACAACATCATGTCTACATGGCGGGGCTGTTACATGACATTGGTAAAATTGGCGTCCCCGATTCCATACTTGGTAAACCGAGTCGTTTGACCAACGAAGAGTTTTCGATCGTTGCACGCCATCCTGAAATCGGCTACTCGATCCTCAAGCACTTAAAGCAGTTGGACTTTGTGCTTCCCGGCGTGCTGCATCACCATGAGTGCATTGATGGAAGCGGCTACCCGCATGGATTAGCCGGCGAAGAGATCCCATTGATGGGCAGGATATTGGCAGTCGCCGATGCCTACGACGCAATGACCAGCACTCGCCCCTATCGCGACGGCATGCCGCGAGCAAAAGCAGAGGCTATCCTACAAGCAGGCGCAGGCGAACAATGGGACCGCCAAATCATCGACGCGTTCATGCAATGTACTGACGAGATCTATGGCATCTGTCAAGTCAATCGCCAACATCCAACGCTGGTCGGTGAAAATCGCTGCAACGATGCACAATGGGACGAGATTGATTTCGCCGTGAATTTGTCACTCAGCAAATAATGCTGAACCTACGGCAGGATATGCAAGTCAATACGAGTCATTAAACACAAGGATCTGAGCCGACGGCGCTACGCCTGGACTGCTAGATTATTGCTGTTGCCATCGGATATGGAGGGTGAGTTTTTCTTCCTGCCGATAGTGCAGTTACCTCTCCACCGACGAAGAGGTCGTGCAGCTTTTAAGTTGAGTGGTAGCAACCACTTGCTTCACCCTCCCAACGAAGTAGGGAGGGTCGGAAAAGGAGCCTTCAGCGAGTTTTCCGCTCTCGGGCTGGTGACGTTGAGCTTGCACGTTGTCATCTCTAACACTTCGATGCCCCACCCAGAACTTGCTCCGCTCGTTCTGACCTCCCCAAAACAAGTTTCGGGGAGGTGAAGCACGCCAAAGGACTCGTTCACAACGAAATAAAAAACCTGCACGACCTCCGAACTAGGGGGAGAGGTGGCAGAAAACCAGAGCAACCAAAAATCGCAACAAGCCCAATGTGTTGGCATTCAAACGCTAGTAGCGAGCATCCTGTTGTCAACGTTTTATTAAACTGCGGCCCGCGGCTTGCGCCGTCGGCTCACGCGATGATCGACGTTGGACTGAGATGGACCGCCCCACCTGTTTACGACTCTTTTTTTCGCCGCAATTTAACTCGTCGACTCGACGAGCGACGGTCCAATGAACGCGGCTGCGCCGTTTCTTTCTTGCGTCGATTTGTTTTTCGACGTTCCGGGGTATCACGTTTTTCAAGAAGGTGAAGTAGTTCCTCGGGAACCTCAGGATCGTTGGGCATGTCTGCGTGAACTCCGTCAAATAAAATGTTGCCTACGTTTACCGAACATCCAAATGCAACGGTTCGGAATACGTGTTTTCCAATTGAGGATAATCAGTGGGATAGTCATCCGTGACCGAATAATCTTCGATGATCACCGCATCAGCAGGTTGATCTACAAAATGTTGCATGGACCTTGATTGCGATCTGGCCCCCCGTTGCTGGAATCCAGATTTGCGTTGCACATCACTGGTGTCCGGTAGTGATGGCTCCCACATTCGGCGGTCAACCGGCTGCAAACCGTCGTGGAACAGTGGAGTTCCCGCTTGGTCCACTTCGACCGGATTGATACTACGACGACCAGGAACGTCTGGCAAGATACGTGGCAGCAGGGCGATGATGATTTCGCTTCGTTGACGCTTCAGATCGCGACGTTGGAACAGCTTTCCGACTAACCACAGATCGCCCAACCATGGAACTCGATTTTGTGCGTCGCTGTTGGTTTCTTTGATCAGACCTCCGATCAACATCGCCTCACCATCGGCAAGCATGATGTGCGTTTGTAACTGAGTCGTTTCGCTTTCAGGCAGACTCTTCGTTGCATTGATTCGCCCCGTCGAGACTTCCGGGTTCACCTGCATCACAATTTGACCGTCGTCGGTGATCGTGGGTGTCACCTCCAAAATCACTCCAACGTCCAGGAAATTGACGCTTTGTAACGTGCTGGTCTGAGTCGTGGTCGTTAGCAGATATCCAATTTGGCCGCCGACTTGGATGCGAGCTTGTTGCCCATTGAGCACTGCGATCTTGGGAGACGCCAGCGTTTTTGAATCGGTCGTACTTTTGATCGCCTCAAGCGTGCCATTGAGGTCGCGGCCTTCGACGCTTAACAAACCTGCCGGTGATCCACCGCTCGTAAAATTTTTCGC
>CAXBHV010000341.1:0-6765 GCA_963974855.1 uncultured Rhodopirellula sp.
GGGTGCCGGTGCATTGCTGCCGGCAAGTCGTTGTTGGGCTTGCAGAACGAGCGGACCGACGTTGCTATTGTTGCCGTACAGTTCGATGATCGAATACCAAATTTGACGCGCTGCAACCACATTGCCTCGCAGATGTTCTCGTTCGGCTTGATCCAGCTTTTCTTGGATGATCGTGGCTGCTTCGTCTTTGATAAAGGATCGGTTTTCAATTTGAGCCATTTGGCGACGGGCGAGATTGACGTAGGGTCGGTACTTGGGATCGTCACCTAACAACGTTTCCATACTGCGGTATTTATCGAGCGCCGTGGACGTGTCGCCAAAGCGTTCAAATTGCTCCGCTTCGGCGTACAAACGTTCGCCCTCGTTTTTCAGTGCGAGGTTCCGTTTCATTTTCACCGACAGCGCGTGCTCGGCCTGCATCATCTCAATTCGGTCGACTTGCTCTTCCGCCCACGTTGTGTGTTCACCGTCGGGGAATTTGTTAATCATCGGTTTTAGATAATTGTTCTTCGCTTGATTCATCGACGACTGCGTTTCTTGCGACAGCAGATCTTCGGCTCGCTTTCGCATTTGGTTTTCGTCCAGCGGCCACGCCACCCAAGCGAGCATCAATAACATTGCGACTAAAACGCCGATCAAAAACCACGGCTTATCGTGCCAAATCGTTGCGTCGGGAAGTTTTTCTTTCTTTTCGTTTATCAATTCACGACCGAGAAGTGAACGAGCCTCGTCGCGTTCTTTTTGATCCGTCACACTCAGCGGGCTAAATCCTGCTGATGCATGCTCGGCGACGCCCGTGCGAGACATCGACCGACGCCGCACTTCCGCCAAAGCAAGTTGGACGGCGGGGGCACCAAACGGCCGTTTGCTGGGGTCCTTTTCCAACAACTGGGTGATCAATTTGTCGAACCACACCGGGCAATCCAACACTAAGGACGCAGCCGACACAGGCGATTGTTCTCGCACGTTTCGCGTGACTTCTTCGACCGTATCGCCTTGGACCGGCGGTCGCCCCGTGATCGCAAAATAGAGCGTCGCGCCAAACGAATAGAGATCCGATTTGTGAGTGATCGAGGTCGGGTTGTCGATCAATTCAGGGGGACGAAAGGCGATTTCGTGAGGCGTAGGGGGGCGTGAGGTCTTGAAATTGGAACCAAATCGATCGATACGAACGTCGACCAACAAGGGGCTCAGACCGGCGTAAACAATTTTGTCGGGAGCGAGCATCCCATAGATAATGTTCTGCTCGTGCAAGTAGCAGAGGGCAGCGATGATCGGCTCGGCGAACTCGAGCACCGATTCCCACGGCAAACGGGTGCGTCGCTCGATCTGAGCCGCCAGCGTTTCGCCTTCGACAAGCTCGTACGCCAAGTAGGCCTCTTTGTCTTCGAATCCGCCGCCATAGCAGCGCGCAATCGCGGGATGTTGCAACGTTTTCAGTGTTTCCCACTCGGCGGCAAACTGAGTGCGTGCTTCGGGGGTCGCCCCAAACGGGGACGAGAAAACCTTGACCGCAACCGCTTTGTGTAGCTGCACATGAATCGCGCGCCAAACCGAACTCTGTGACGGGTGGTCACCGAGTTTCACTTCGATCGCTAACGGGCCAAGTCGGCTGCGCGGCATAGGAGACTAACGCTTGGGAATGAGTTCTGAAGGAAACGAGAAGCGAAATTTGTTTTGATTATAGTTTGCCTCGCTGCGGGGCGGTCACGCCCCATCGATTTGGTCTTTGAGGTGCGCGAAGAAGATCGCTTTATCCGCTTCGTACTGCTGCAAATCCCCCTCACCGTGTCGCCAACGCTGCACCTTGGCCTCTTCGAAATCGAGTGCCGATTCCGCATTTTGACGCAGATAATCGCGAATGGAAACCGCCTGAGCCCAAGCGGCGCTCGACGTCTGCATTAAATAGACACAATGGGTCGGGTCGGGCTGATCAGGCGTAACATAACGAGGTTTACACAGCGTGATGGCTGGTCCCGCCCAATCAGGGGTTTCGGCGCGGCGGTAATTCAGTCCTTCGATTAGTAACGCTGCCGGTTCCATCATCGAAACGTCATCCACTCCGGCCAAGACATCAATCGTCGGGCGAGCAATCAGACCTGAGATTGCGGTGCTACCCACATGGACGACGTCGACCACCCGGCCTTCACACGACAGCAGGACGCTGCTGCGAGTTTGCTCAAATTCCTGACGCCATCGCGGATCGAAGTGCATCAGACGTACTGGATGGGGGGCCATGACGAAAATGCCTTGATCAATTCGCGTCGGTGTCGGTGGATTTGTCGCTCCAAGATGAATGTAGCCGAAGTCGGATCATTCGGGATGCGGTCCATAAAAAAACCGGGCCAACGAATTGCTCGTTGGCCCGGTTCGAATTTTGAAATCAAAGGAATTTGATTATCGGCTGATCAACATCGCGACTTTGGAAGCTTCGATCTGTTTTTCGATCGATTCGACATAAGCGGTGTCCGCAGCACACATTCGCGAGAATGGCACGGTGCACTTTTTGCCGTTCGCTTTCAACAATCGAATGTTGGTGGAATTGATTTCGACCAAACGTCCGTCGGTACGGAAGTTTCCGGTGTTGTCAATCCAAGTTCGCGAGCGAGTGTCGGCAAGCGAGGTGACGCGAACCGTGCTCTTTTCCGATACGACAAGCTGAGTCGAATCTTTCGCAGCGACTTCGGCCGGAGCAGGCAGATCGGCAACCATTTCGGGCGAGGAAGCTTCGATTTGTTCGACGCTACCGAACAGATCATCGATTGATGCTCCCGCATCGTCAGATTTAGGAGCGGCTTCTTCGCCTTCGCTCGGCTCGCCAAACAGGTCGTCGATCGAGTCCGAGGCAGGAGCTGCATCGTCACCCGATGGCGTGTCAAACAGACCGTCAAGTCCGTCGGCTGGAGCATCGGCAGGGGCGTCCGCAGGTGCTTCCGGTGTGTCACCGAACAGACTGTCGATGCTTGCGTCACTTCCGGCAGCGTCCGCTGGAGCTGCGTCGGTGGCCGGAGCGTCACCGCCGAACAGATCATCAAGTCCCGTGTCGCCGGCAGCGGCATCGGTTGCAGGTGCTTCCACCGCGGCAGCATCGTCCGCAGGCATGTCGAGTGCCGGAGCGTCACCGCCGAACAAATCATCAAGTCCCGCATCCGCTGCAGGTGGTTCGGTCGCAGGTGCATCCGCTGCAGGTGCATCGCCACCAAACAGATCGTCAACGGAATCGGTTGCTGGCATGTCAGCAGGAGTTTCAACGGCAGCTCCGGTAGCACCACCAAAAATGTCGTCATCCATTGGTGGTTTTGCAGCCGTTTCTTCGCCAGCGGCTGGAGCATCGCCACCAAACAAATCGTCGAGTGCAGGTTCGTCCGCAGGCATAGGGTCGGTGTCTGCCGGTGGAGGATCGCCAAACAGATCGTCCGCAGGTGCTGGCTCAGTCGCGGCAGGAGCTGCGGGATCGCCAAACAAGTCATCTGCAGGGGCTGGATCGTCGGTCGCCGGGGCTGCTGGATCGCCGAACAAGTCGTCAGCGGGTGCCGGCTTTTCCGGAGCAGGATCGGGAGTGACAGGCGGGGGATTGCTGAACAGATCGTCCGCAGGTTCAGGTTGTTCCGCTGGAGGTTCAGGACTCGCTGGTTTCGCAGGCGGTTCGGGAGTGGCTGGTTTCGCGGGCGGTTCGGGGGTCGTATCCGCTGGCATCTCAGGAGCGGCCTGCTCGCTGTGATCGGCAGGGTCCTCATTCACAGGTGCCTTATTGAATGGCGAATCCGATGGCGAAGTGGTTTCCACGTCGCTCGACGATCCGAGATCGCTTGGAGGCCAAGACGATGGACTGGTTTCCATTGGCATGCTGCTGTGGTCCATCGGCGGAGCGAATTCAGTTCCGCTGTCGTATTGCATCGGAGCCGATTCGATCACGATGCCATTGTCGACGCCGCTGTAGTCACAAACGCCACCGTGGTCCACGATGTCGTAAGACACTTCACCGCAGCAATCGACCGGTGCAGGCGCACAGGGCACGGGGGGACAATAGACCGGAGGACAAGCAACCGGCGGACAGTAAACCGGTGGGCAATGGATCGGTGGGCAATAAATTGGGGGGCAATGAACCGGAGCGCAATGAACCGGTTCACAGCACAAAGGGGCCGGTTCACTGCAAGCATGCCGAAGAAGCCATCCGGCCGATGCGGGGCTAATCCCGAGCAAGCAAGTTAGCGTGGCAACGAGGCTCCATCGGTATAGATGTCGGGCCGATCGTTTCATAATTCGTTTTGTCTCCTCCACACCGTAGTGCGGGTCGCGTGCGAGTTTCTAAGGTGGGATAGGGATTTAATGGCCTAGTTCGATTGTCGAACCGTTTTTTTGACGGGAGGATTCAGCCATCATCCAGACCCACATGCTAGTTGTCAGAAAAACAGCAAGCAAGCAGCGAATTTGGGTTAATTTGAGAGCTTTGGGCAATGAGGTTGGGTTTTAATGATCGAACGACAATAATATTGGGCGATCGACACCCCCCCACCGTGCTCATGAAATTCGCCTCCCCTGAATCGACGTAATTCGTCACACTAGAGGTACGGCAGCTGTGCCCGGCGGGTAGATTTGGCGTGTGATTATTCGCTAAACGCAAAGAAAACCCCTGTTTTCAGGCATCATCTCTCATTTTGGCTGGGCGACGGCCGAGCCGAGCGAGTGGCTGTTGGGAGCAAGATGCGGGGCGGACGCCTGGAGATTGCTCGCCAAATCACCTTTGTTTTTTCTCATTTACGATTGTCTTGGATTTTCATGTTTCGCTTCATCAAGAGCGTTTTTGCATCGATGAGCCTAGAGCGGAAATGTCTGCTCTTTTTTGGCTCGGCGTTGCTCGTTCTGATGTGCGCGGCCTTTTTTGTCGTCCAATTACTCGCCAAAAGTCTGGTCACCAATACAACCCGGCAACGGGCTCGCGACTACGCGGCTGCGGAATTGATGATGATCCACAGCGATGCACAGTGGTCTGCGGCGTTGCCCACCGATGTCGTCCAACGCGAGAAAGAGTTGCTGGGGGAGCTGCGATCCGAGTTGCTGAACGCCAAAATTGACTTCCAAATCTTGGCCCTCGAGGATTCGGCGACCTACGACAACTTGCCCCGCGTCCAATTGCCCTCTCCTTCGAACACGCATGGCGAGATGGAGCTTGGTCGTCTGAAAAGTCTGCAGCCGCAATACCGAGAATGGCTAAGTCGCCAGATTGCCGAAGATCGGCCCGATGTCGAGCGGCCGCTGGATCTGGGTGAAAACGAAGCGATGAGCCGCATCGGTTTACTTGGCACCACGGTGTTTGCCGAGGACGGTCCGGTGGACGATCGCTACATCTATTACTCGCCCGTTTTCTTCAAACCCACCTGTGTGTTGTCGTGCCACAATCCCACGGGAGGGGCGATTTCGACGTCGCCCAACGAAGACCCATCCAAGCTGGCGTCACAGTATCCGTTTCGTGTGTTCCGCGTCAGCATGCCGTATCAGGAAACACACGAACAAACGACTTGGATTCGTGCAATCGTGATCGCCTTGGCGATGTTGATTATCGCCGTGACCTTGTTCGTTTTGCACGCGATCGTTCGCTACTTGGTGTTGCAGCCGCTGTATCACCTACGTGATGTCAGCGATGCGATTACCCACGGCGACACCAATCAACGTGCGACGATTGATACCGATGACGAGTTTCGCGAATTGGCCGACGCGTTTAACCGGATGCTTCGTCACTTGACCGAGACTCAGGACAAGATCCAAGAAGTCAATCGCGAATTGGACGCTCGGGTGGATCAGTTCGCTCAGCTAAACCTGCAACTCTATGAAGCAAACCGATTGAAGAGCGACTTTTTAGCCAACATGAGTCACGAGTTGCGAACGCCACTGAACAGCATTATCGGTTTTTCCGAAGTGCTGCAGGGAATCGATTCACTCAACGACAAACAGCGTCGTTATGCAGCAAACATCCGTAAAAGCGGGCGTTTATTGTTGGAAATGATCAACGACATCTTGGACTTAGCCAAGGTCGAAGCGGGCAAGATGGAAGTGCGTCGCGCGGAATTTGACTTGTCGCGATTGGTGTCGGCGCAGTGCGATATGATTCACTCACTTTCCGAAGAAAAGAACATCTCGCTAACGGTCGAGATTCCCGACAATCTTCCCAAAGCCTACCAAGACCAAAACAAACTCGGCCAAATCTTGAACAACCTGCTTAGCAACGCGATCAAGTTTACGCCTGAAGGGGGCATGATTACTGTTCATATCGACGATGTCAAAAATGGTCGGTTCCGGTTGTCCGTCAGTGACACCGGAGTAGGGATTGCCGACGAAGATCAACCGATCATTTTCCAAAAATTTCGTCAGAGCCAAAAGGTGCTAAACGACGAAGGCTTGACCCGCGAGTTTGCGGGAACGGGCTTGGGGTTATCGATCGTTAAAGAGTTGGCAAAACTGCTCGGCGGAGAGGTCGATTTTGAAAGCGAGCTTGGACGTGGCAGTCGTTTTTGGGTGACGTTGCCATGGCGGTTGGCGGATATCTCCTCTATCTCGATCTCGCAACCCAATGCGATGCCAGCAGCCTTGCAAGAAGCAACAAGCAGCTTGGCTGCGTCACGCCCCTCAACATGATCACGTGAACCATCGACTCCTTCGCAGTTCGACTGGTCTAACTTTTCCTGTTTTCTGTATTTGATCAGCCGATAGCGCTAGCCTGGACTGCTAAAACTTTGCTGTTGCGTGTTTTTTGGTTGCGCTGGTTTT
>CAXBHV010000342.1:0-6758 GCA_963974855.1 uncultured Rhodopirellula sp.
GTATTGCTTGAAGCCACCGCGATCCAGATTTGCAATCTTCCTGATTTGCAACAGATCGCTGACCTGGCTGCTGCAGCCGATTCGATTGCTGCGTCCCCCACTCATCGCGGTGCGGCCAGCGAAAAAAAAAACAGAGTAGCTAACCAGACGACTCCTGCACCACCAGCGGCCGAACTTGCCGCGGCCCCAAACTCGAGTCCCTCTGCGCCCCCTAGCCCAACTGCGCTGCAAACGCCTACGGCCAAGCCAGACCAGGCGACTCAGCCTGCAACCGCTAATGCGCACGCCACCACGAGTGCACCGGTGGCTGAGGACAGCGAATCGCCGACTCCGTCGTCACCCGCTACTGCGGTGGTTTGGAACCAGACCAATGCCGAGCGGATTTGGAAAGAAGCGATCTCGATGGTCGAACCGATGACCGAGACACTCGCGCGAGCCGTGCAACGCGTCGTCGCCGAAGAAGGCAAGCTGCGGCTCGTCTTTCCGGGCGAATCTAAACTAGCATTCAGCCGCTGCGAAAGCCCGCAGCACAAGACGCCACTGAACACAGCGGTAGCGAAATTGGCGGGATGCGACATCGCGCTAGAACTTCAGCTTGCTGCCCCCAAACCAGTGGCAGCCAAGGCGGTTGTGGTCGACCCCGGTCGCTCGCGAATGCAGCGAATGAAAGAAATCGAAGCCAACGTGATGGTGAAATCGATTGTCGAAGTCTTCGAAGCCGAGATCGTGAAAATCGAAAAACCGCGTTAAGCAAACAAAACTTGCTTACGCCAACAACTCGACAAGCGAACGCTGCAATTCCGCCGATGCGGAAACACAAAACCGCGGCTTCCAATCGTCAAATTTCGATCCGTCATAACCACTGACCTGAGCTCCCGCTTCACGGGCAATCACGATACCGGCGGCGGCATCCCAAGAATGCACGCAGGTGGCCCAATAGCCGTCGAGCCGTCCATCGGCGACGTAACACAGATTCAGTGCACATGAACCTAGCCGACGAAGGGCTCGTGATTTTTCGAGCACGCGAACGAACCGGGCCACGTCGGGCGAATCACCAGTCACACCAGCGGGAAAACTGCACGCCATCATGCTGTCATGAAGATCGCTTTGGCCACTGACATGCATCGGGCGACCGTTGAAAAACGCGCCGCCGCCATCAATCGCGGTAAACATCTCGTCACAAACAGGGTCATAAATGACGCCTAGCCGCATCTTTCCGGCGGCATACAAACCAATCGATACCGCAAAACTCTGCAACCGATGCACATAGTTCACGGTTCCGTCCAGCGGATCGACAACCCAGCACGGAGGAGCGTCGAGCTTGCCCAGTCGAACTGCCTCGGGAGGCTCATTTTCGCCTTCCTCTTCACCCACAAACGCATACCCGGCAAAACCATCCATCAAAATCTTGCGGATGGCTTTTTGCGAGGCAAGGTCAGCATCAGTGACCAAATCCTTGGGTGCTTTTTCACGAACAACTCGGTCGTCACGGCGGGCCATCAACTCTACGGCGCCAGCCTTTGCCGCAGCCACGGCAATCTCTAAGTGCTGCTGATCCATCCTGCTTATTGCTCAAATTCTTCGAGTTGCCTTAGCTCTTCGAGCCAGACGCGAATGTCATTGTCATACTCGGTCGCCATGTCACTTCGGATCAATTGGCGATGAAATGCCGCAGCACCTTGCTCGACATGCTCGGCGGCTTCGGCGCTGGGAAAACGACGGTTCGGATCAGGAGCAATCAGCCCTAACAAAAAGCTCATTAGCAATTCGTTTCGCAGCACATCCTCAGGCAATATTTTGTGCAACCGCGATGGCAACTCACGCTTCGCTTGCAACAATTGCCGCAAACTTTCGAAGCCATCAAATGGGTTCACCCCACTTAACAATTCAATCAGCACATAACCCACGCTCGCCAAATCGCTACGCGGTGTCGCCTCGTTGTTCTCGAGCACTTCGGGAGCCGCGTACACCGGCGTGCACTCGCGATCCCGTGGTGGGTTGGTGAAATCAAACGCTGACCCCATGTCGATCAACTTGGTGTGCCCCGAACGCTTCAGCATGATGTTCGCAGGTTTCACATCGCCATGCACAATATTTTCTCGGTGCAGCGCAGCAAGGGCCGCCAAACACTCTCGCACGATCGCTACAGCGACCCCAGCCTTGAATCGCGACTGGCCCACGCCGTCAGTCAAAATCACCTCGTTGATGTAATCCCAACGCCGCTGGCTAACTCGATTGTGCAGTAGTTCCAAACAATTGGGCGAAACCAATTGACGCAAATCGTAGCCATCGACCCATTCCATCATCATGATGCGGATACGGTCTCGTTCGAAAAAGTTCTGGACGTCGAGCAAATTATCATGCTGGATCAAAGCGACCCGTGCCGCGACAGAAGCCACACGCTGCATCGATTCTTCGTAAGTGCGAGCGTCAGCATAACGCTCGGGTGAGAAAACCTTCATCGCCACCGGAACGGTAAACCCGTCGGTACCGCGATATTCGGTCAAATACACCTCGCCCTGACCACCCTGGCCTAGCAGCCGAAGCAGATGATGATGCCCTGTCCAACTGACTTTCGTGGCACGAGTGAGATCATCGTAACGACGAACCAACTCTTTGTCGGTATTTCCATGGGCCGACCCGTGAAGGGTCACCGTGGGATTCGGCTCGAATCGTGTCGTTGCTTGCATAAGATGTTGACCGTCCTTGTTTTACCGAGACGAATGCCCGTTAGCTAAAGAACGGGCACTCGCTCGATTTGTACAGTTAAAAACTCTCGCTCATCAACAAGTCAGGAAAACCAATCTCCTAGAGATTCAAGAGAAACAAACGTCCAGTGCCGCTCTTTTCGAATTGATTCGCAAAACATATCGCGAATTCGAACAATCCGGTATTCCCTTGGTTACCCCTATTGAAACACCCAACAGATACCCCTGTATAGGTTAATTTTCCGAACTCAGACGATAGCTAACAAGAGAATCGCGACGGCGAATCAGGATAACTCCGTCGCTGATTGCGGGCGTTGAACACGCCAATGGGCCAAAGGAAAGTTCTTTTTGCCAGACCTTTTCCACCTCGCCTCCCCCAGCTGACACGGCTAATTCGTCCAGCTTCAGCTTGTTTCGCAAATCGTCACTCTTGATTAAGCGTCCTTCGGAATCGATCTCCGCATCAAAAAGCACTTGAAAGCGATCGCTTTTGGCATCCACGCAGAGCAGTCCATCCCATCCAAAATAGAGTAGATCGCCGGCAACCAGCAACGACGAGTATCGCGGATTCGAAATGGATAACGTGGTCTGCCAAAGGGTGTCTCCATCAGCCAAGCTGACCTTGGCGAGCCGCTTCTCGCCCTGAACAAACACTGAACCTTCGCACACGGCAGGCGTAGATCCAGAATCCGCCGCTCCGCGAAACCGCCACGCTAATTCAGGGGTCGCCTCGGGAGTTTTCGCGTCCAAGCGAAATGCACTCAAGCCGTTCTTTCGTGACGAACCGTAGGTCAACAACAAGTCGTCGGTGACAATCGGCGTTGCTTGCCCGGCCCCCGACTGCAACTCCCACAACATTTTACCATCGGCTATCCGGTAACCTTCGGTTCGTCCGCCCTGGGTGTTCGCAATCACGAGATCCGATCGACTTGGCTGCTTGCCGACCTGCCAAACCACCGGACTGCTGTGTGATGCGTAATCCAGCGACGTCTCGCCCTGCCACAATAACTGACCGCCATCCGTATCCAAAGCGACCAGTGCTCCGCAGGCAACAAAAGCCACATCGGCATGAACCAGGAAGGAGCTCGCAAAAAACTCGTCACGAAATTCGCCGGGCAATCGCGTCGTCCAGCGCACATCGCCGGTTTCGGCATCGTAGCAATACGCCGTTCGTTCGGGCCCCAACACAAACAACATTCCGTCCGCGACACAGGGCGTTCCAGATTGAACAAACCGCGTGTAAACGACCGGCTCTCGCTTGTCCCAAATCGTTTTACCCGAATCTAGATCAAGACAAACCACTCTCTGCTCAAACGCAAATGCCTTGGCCCGGGCTTCGTTTTCGTCACGCCGATTGACCTCGTACTCTTCGTACTCGTCATCGGTCATCCCCGAGCGTTTGTCGGGTGCCAACCAAGGGAATTTCGCCGGCCCTGGGTCAGCCCCCTCCTTTTTGCTTTTGGTGTGAGCGTAGAGATAGACTTTGCCATCCGCGATGATCGGCGAACTCCAACCGCCCGAATTGCCACCTTCAAAGCCAGCAAATTCCCAGATTGGCTTGAGCCCCTCGGGCGGCAAATCACGAATCAAGTTTTCCGATTCGGCGTAGCCGTCGCGATTTGCGCCGCGCCACTGCGGCCAATCCGCCTGAAGCGGCGATTGTAGAATCCCGCCAATGCAAACCAGTCCTGTGACTAACTTGCACGCAAAAATGAAACGGTATCGGATGGGCAATCGGTTCATCAAACAGACCCTACTTGCAAGCGTGATGGACATCTCAGGCGGCCCGCAAAGGACCGCCATCAAGACATGTTAGACTCGTGTCCAACCAATAACCGCACAGCCCTCAAAGCAGCCTGCTTTTAACAGCCCGCAGGTTTACGCCTGTGCAGCCGCAACCATCGCAGCGGCGTTGATACCGAAGTGCTCGTAAACCGCATCAAAAGGTCCGCTGGCTCCGAAACCACTCATTCCAACAAACTTGCCGTTGCTTCCGATCCAGCGATCCCAACACATGCGGATCCCCGCTTCGATAGCGACGCGGTTGGTTACCGCAGGTGGCAAAACGCTGTCGATGTACGACTGGTCTTGAGCCGCAAAAATGTCCATGCATGGCATGCTGACAACACGAACCTTCTTGCCGGCGGCGGTCAGTTCCTTGGCTGCATCGACAGCCATGTACAACTCGCTGCCGCTGCCCATCAAAATCACATCCGGCGTGCCATCACAATCGCTCAGAACGTAGCCACCGCGACTGCACTCACTGGCCGATGCATACTTGGTGCGATCCAAGGTAGGCATATTCTGGCGTGAAAGCACGAACATCGCCGGGTGATCACTGATTTGCATTGCGGTGCGATAACATTCCGCCACTTCGTTCGAATCACCAGGGCGGAATACGTTCATTCCCGGAATGGCGCGGCAAGCGGTCAAATGCTCGACCGGTTGATGCGTTGGGCCGTCTTCGCCGACACCGATGGAGTCATGCGTCAGGATGTAAATCACCGGCTGATGCATAATGCTGCTCAATCGCAGTCCACCTCGCATGTAATCAGTAAAGACGAAGAATGTCGCACCGTAGCTTCGCAGCCCCGAAAGCGACAATCCGTTGACGATTCCCGACATTGCGTGCTCACGAATGCCAAAGTGCAAGTTGCGGCCTTTGTATTGACCAGGCAGAAAATCGCCCGCACCTTCGAAGGTCAAGTCGCTCTTATTACTTGGTGCCAAGTCGGCCGAACCGCCGATCATGAAAGGAATATTCTTGGCGATCGCATTGAGCACTTTACCGCTGCTGTTGCGGGTGGCGTCCCCTTTTTCACTCGCTTCGAAAACAGGAATGTCTTTGTCCCAGCCCTTTGGCAATTCGCCCGCGAACATCGCCTCGAGCTCAGCAGCCTTTTCAGGATTTGCCGCTTGGTATTTGGCCCACACGGCGTCCCAAGCCTTGGCAGCTTCGCTACCGCGAGCTCCGACGTTACTAGCGAAATCTTCGCGAACACCATCCGGAATGTAGAATTTCTCGTCACTTGGCAATCCGTAGGCCTTTTTCGCCAAGGCGACTTCGTCCCATCCAAGTGGTGCACCGTGAGCGCCGTGCGTGTTTTGCTTGTTGGGGGCTCCCCAACCGATCACGCTACGGACGATGATCAGAGTCGGCTTGTCCTTGCAAGCGTGGAATTTATCCAGTGCGGCTGCCAATGCCTTGGTGTCGTTTGCATCGTCGACGCGAAGCACATTCCAGCCCAATCCTTCGAAGCGTGTCGCCACATCTTCGCTAAACGAAAGATCCGTGTCGCCTTCGATCGTGATGTGATTGTCGTCATACAACCAGCACAGGTTGTCGAGCTTGAGATGCCCCGCGACCGAAGCCGCTTCGCAGGCGACCCCTTCCATCAAGTCACCATCGCTGCAAAGTGCGTAGGTGTTGTAGTCGAACAACACGGCGTCTTTGGTGTTGTAGTTTGCCGCCAACCACTTTTCGGCCATCGCCATGCCAACCGAGTTGCTGACGCCGGCTCCGAGAGGCCCGGTGGTCGTTTCGATTCCAGCCGCTTCGGCGAACTCAGGGTGCCCGGCACAAACGCTGCCGATTTGACGAAAGTTCTTGATGTCTTCGAGCTTGATCGAAAGTTCGTCGAGGACCTTGCCCGATTTGTCGACTGCTTTCACGCCCGCCAAATGCAGTGTGCTGTACAGCAGCATCGAAGCGTGACCACACGAAAGAACGAAACGATCCCGGTTTGGCCAATGAGGACGCGATGGGTCGTAATTCATCGTCTTGTTAAAGACTTGGTAGGCCACCGGCGCCAATGCCATCGGGGTGCCTGGGTGCCCGCTGTTTGCTGTCTGCACAGCATCCATACTGAGGGCTCGGATGGTATCGATGGCTAGGGTTTGAATGTTCGTGGTGGCAACGCTCATCGGTACAGTCGCTCTCTGGAGAGGGGTGGAAAAGGTAAACCCATGATTCAGTCACGGGAATGGCGATTTAATTTACAGTGCGGTGGCGGGCAGTGGCTACCGCAGCAGAACGGTTCCGTTCCGCAA
>CAXBHV010000343.1:0-6755 GCA_963974855.1 uncultured Rhodopirellula sp.
ACTGCAGTATCAACCGGAAGAAAAACTCACCCCCAATATCCGATGACAACAGCAAAGAGTTACCAGCCCGATGCTAGTGCCCACGGTTCACAAGATGGGGACAGCCGAAATTAACGACTGCGGGATTGCTTTAACACCGCCGTCATCCGTTGTTGCAGCGAGGAGCGTAGCGGTTCAGGTGCGATACGAATTGCGTTCAAGTAGTTGGCTCGTGCCATCTTCACCTTGCCTTGCGACGCAGCACGCTCGGCGCGCTCGATCGATTCTTCGAGCTGTTCGACCCGTTGTTGATAGTTGGATTGTTGGACTGCCATTAACTGTTGCTGAATCAATTGCTGGCTGATTAGCGTTGGATTGTTGAGCACCGGGTAAGAGCCCACGACCGGTGTCACGCCGGTGACAAACGGCGTCACCGTTTGCGATACGATCGACCCGGGCACTCCATTCATCGTGGTCACCGAGGGGGTGGTGCTGGACAGCGTTTGGCTGCTTCCTTGAGCAAAATTGAATCGCAAATTGCCTGAAACCCCGTTGCCGAAATTTTGCCGCAATCCACCTGAAACCCCTGAATTGACTGCTTCGGGAGCAAACGGTGCCGGATTGTTCCCCGGATTGATGTTCGCAAAGAAATTCGGTCCCTGCAGCGAAAAGCCGAACTGGTTATTGTCGAAAGAGTTACTTCCGATCTGCTGAAACGGTGCCGCAGTGTTGATCATTTGGGCCTGGGCCTCTGGACGGTCCAGCGACAATACCAACGCGACGATCACCGCAACGAGTGTCACGACGTGAAGCGAAACGCGACGTTCAGGATTTGATTTCGAAATTGGTGTGCAATCTGGCACCGTGCTTCCCCCCAGCGTATTTTGGATTGTGCGACGACGATTCGATCGATGTTCGTTCGGCTCACCATTTGTTAATGTATCGGGTTCGCTGCTCGAATCGATCTAAGATTCACCGTTTTCGCACTGCCAGCACACTTTTGCATTAGACAGTTGGGCTGGATGTGAGTGCGTGGGTCGCACGGACCGAAGTTGTTATTTCAAGGGAATGAGGGAAGGTAAGGATGAAAAAAGTCGATCTGTTCACCGATGGAGCCTGCAGTGGGAATCCGGGCCCCGGCGGCTGGGCCTTCATTTTACGTTGCAACAAAACGGACAAAGAACTCGAGCGCAGCGATGGTGAACCCGAATCGACCAACAATCGCATGGAGTTGATGGCGGTCATTCGAGGACTTGAATCGCTAAAAGAACCGTGTGAAGTCACGTTGCATGCCGACAGCACTTATGTTGGCCAGGGGATGACAAGTTGGATGAAAGGTTGGAAGAGCCGCGGCTGGAAACGCAAAGACGGCTCAAAATTGGTGCCGATCAAAAACGAAGAACTCTGGCGTGAACTCGATCAATTGATGCAAAAGCACAAGATCATCTTCAACCATGTCAAAGGGCACGCCGGTCATCTTGAAAACGAGCGTTGTGACAAGTTGGCGGTCCAAGCGTACCAAAAGTATTTGTCGCGATCCGCACGGTAAAATCGTTTTCGCAGAGTCTCAAAACTGGGGTTTCTTGACGGCTCGGTTGGGAAACGGCAAAGCCGATTCAAAAACTGCTAAAACACCGTAAAAACAGCTTGTTTTTGCATGCCAAGCAGGCATCGCGGAACATCGAGAAAAACGCTAGAATACGTCGCACACCGATTAACTTTTTTCGGCTACTTCCCGCGTGTTCTCGATACAGGCTTTTCATGAGCGACGACTCCCAATCGGAACCCACATCCGACGACGCAACTCCTGCTGCTGACGCAACCGCCCCCCCCGAGACAGCCGCGGTGAATGACGCGGCGGCGGTCACTCGCGATGCTCCTCAACAGCAAATTGCCTCCATCCAAGTCTCTACTGCCCCCAAAGCAAACTCGGAATATACCGACAAAGACTTGCAGCACCTCAGTGACCTCGAGCACGTTCGCGAACGTCCCGGGATGTACATTGGTGACACATCCAACCGAGGGCTGCATCACCTTGTCTACGAAGTCGTCGACAACTCGATTGACGAAGCGATGGCGGGATTCGCCAGTGCTGTGTCGGTCACGGTGCATACCGATGGTAGTGTGACGGTGGAAGATGACGGACGCGGAATTCCTGTTACACGTCATGATCAACTTTCCGAAGAACTCGACCGCGAAGTCAGTACGCTCGAAGGCGTCATGACGGTCCTGAAGTTTGGTGGAAAGTTCGAAAAAGGAGCCTATCAAACATCGGGTGGTCTGCACGGCGTCGGTGTGACGGTCGTCAACTTTCTGAGCCAATGGGCCGAAGTCGAAGTCAGCCGTGATGGCTATACCTGGACCCAGGAATACGAACGCGGCGTCCCCACCGGACCGGTCGTCAAAGGCCGCGTGACAAAACGGTCCGGCACCAAGACCACGTTCAAAGCCGATAATCAAATTTTTAGCGTGACGAAGTACAGCTTCGATATGCTCTTCAAACGGCTTCAGGAATTAGCGTTCCTAAACAGTGGTGTTCACATCAAATTTCATGATGAACGCAACGGCGAAGGCGGCGATTTCCAGTATGAACGCGGGATCGTTGAATTTGTCGAACATCTCAACCGTGCCAGCGACGTTTTGCACAGTGACGTGATTCAATTGCAGGGCGAAAAGGATGGAACTCAGTTCGATATCGCGATGCAGTACAGCGCCGAGTACACCGAGAACGTTCAGTCGTACGTCAATAACATTCATACGATCGAAGGCGGAACGCATGTCTCGGGGTTCCGCTCGGCATTGACGCGGACGCTGAACAACTACGGCAAAAAAGAAAACCTGTTCAAAGGTTCGGCGGTCCCCGGCGGTGACGATTTCCGCGAAGGCATCACGGCGGTGATCAGCGTTCGCGTGCCTCATCCGCAATTCGAAGGCCAAACCAAAACGAAGCTGGGCAACAGCGACGTCGAAAGTATCCTCAACGCAGGTGTTGGAGAGCAACTAGCCAAATACTTCGAAGAAAACCCTCGCGTTGCCAAGACGATCGTGCGGAAAGGGCTGCTTGCGGCCGAAGCTCGCGAAGCGGCTCGCAAGGCAAAGGATTTGCTACGGAAACGTAAAGACGCACTCGGCGGCGGCGGGCTTCCCGGAAAACTTCGCGATTGCATCAGCAAAAAGATGGAAGAGTGCGAAGTGTACTTGGTGGAAGGTGACTCGGCAGGCGGGTCTGCCGAAGGCGGTCGGATGCGGCACTACCAAGCGATTCTGCCGCTGCGAGGTAAGATCATCAACGCTTACAAGAGCCGCGAAGACAAAGTGCTTGCCAATGAAGAAGTCCAGTCGATGATTCAAGCGATCGGAACTGGTATCGGTGCCGACCAAGACTTGACCAAGCGACGCTACAACAAAGTCATCATCATGACCGATGCTGACGTTGACGGTAGTCACATTCGCACGCTGCTGCTGTGTTTCTTCTATCGTCAGATGTATCAACTGGTTGCTGCGGGGCACGTCTATGTCGCCCAGCCACCGTTGTTCCGCGTCCAGCACGGCAAGTCGCGTTACTACATTCAAAGCGAAGAAGAGATGAAGTCTCGATTGCTTGAACGTGGTTTGAACGACACCTATTTCGAGGCCGAAGACGGTCGTCGCGCCGAAGGCGATACGATGCGTCAACTGTGTATCACGTTGGCGTCAATGGAAGACGCGATCCTGGCACTCGAGCGTCGTGGTTTCAGTCTGCGGATTCACGCGGTACGCCAAGATCCAGTGACCGGCCGATTGCCAGCGTTGTTGTTGACGTACGAAAACGAAGAACACTGGTTCCACAGTCAAGAAGAAGTGGAAACGATGCTCAACGAACGTGATTGGCGACTTGATAGCGAAGAGATCGAAGAAGACGTGCTGGAGTTGACCTCGGACAACGCCGAAGAGAAAGCGGCCGCCGAGCCAGCGGCACCCGAAGTGTATGCTCACTTGGCCGAGCTTCACGAAGTGCGAACGATCAACAGCGGACTGAAGGACCTTTTACCGCTTCAGTTCACGTTGGAAGACTTGATCCCGATCGAGCGGACCGGTTCCACCACGGCGCGGTTCGAGTTGGTTCGCGGTGAAGACGTCCGTCGTCCGTTGGAAGACCTTCGCGAGCTACTTCCCGAAGTGCGAGCGGCGGGTGAGAAAGGTTTGCAAGTGACTCGCTTTAAAGGACTGGGTGAAATGAACGCGGAGGAGCTCCGCGAAACAACCCTCGATCCGGTAAACCGAACGCTTGTGAAGGTGAACATGACCGACGTCGGTGCTGCGGACGAAATGTTCCGTTTGCTGATGGGCGAAAAAGTTGAGCCTCGCCGCGAATTCATCGAGAAGCATGCTCTGGACGTACGTAATCTCGACGTCTAGTAGCCTTCAGCGAGTTTGCCCTCGTTGGTAGCTTCCAGTTGCCCGCTCCGCTCGAACAAACCGAGCGGAAGCGAGAAAAACGCGCCACTTCAAAACTGACGCGTCGGGCTAGGATGGCGATTGTTCGTAATCAAGCGAACATCTACATCGCCGATTCCATCTTGGCCTTTTCAATCGAATCGTCCATGTCTTTGAACAATTGTTCGGAGCTTTCGTCAAAGATGCGGCCGATCAACAGATCGGTCACCCGGCCCCGGTGCTCGGGATACTCTTTCATGAACCGGCCGATGCTGAACTCTTTGGTGTAAAACGCGGTAACCAATTTGCGAAGCCAATGGACGCCTTCGAGAAAGGACTCGGTCCAGCCGCCGAGTTGAGCGGCGCTGAGGTCGTTCTTCTTGAACCCTTCGACCACGGCATCGCCGGCTCGCACTCCCATTTCGAGTGCAAAGTAGACGCCGGACGAGTACACCGGATCGATGAACCCAAGAGCGTCACCGACTAATACCCAGCCATCGCCGGCTTGTTGTTTTGTCATGTAGGAAAACTCTTTGGCGACCCGGATATCGCCGAGACGCGTTGCGTTTTCCAAACGAGGTTTCAGTCCAGGGCATCGCTCGAGCTCTTCGAAAAAGACCTGTTCGGGTTTCGCACGGCCTTTGAGCATGTAGTCGGTGTCGCCAACGCAACCGATACTAGTGATTCCCCGTGACAACGGAATGAACCAGAACCAAGATTCCTTGGACTCGGTATTCAGGATGATTGTAGCCCCGCCGTTATCACCTTCGTCTCGTATCGCATCACGATAGTAGGACCAGATCGCGACTTTCCGCAGCTCGGGGTTAACCTCTTTTAATTTCAACTTGTTCGCGATAAACGATTGCTGTCCTGTTCCATCAATAACGACGGCGCAATCAATGTCGTGATCCGTTCCGTTTCGATCACGCACCGTCACACCGACAATCTTTTGCATGTCGTCAAAGCGGATATCGATCAAACGGGTCTGATCGTAGCAGTCGGCTCCCAGTTCTTCGGCACGATCGAACAGCATCTTGTCGAACTCGCTTCGTTCGACTTGCCACGTGTCGCTGCACTCTCGCATATCGTGTTGGCGGAAAAAGAAAGGTGCCGATTCGTTGCCATGATGGCTTACAAATTGCACACTCTTTTTAACCTGAAAACCCGCGTTCTTGACACGATCGTTCAATCCAAGACGTTGAAGCGGCCAATACGTTTCGGGCATCAACGATTCACCCACGTGGAATCGAGGAAACGCTTCACGCTCGATCAACAACGTGGAATGCCCAGCCTGGGCCACAATCGCGGCTGCGGAGCAACCCCCAGGTCCACCGCCGATAACGACGCAATCGTAACTTGACTTCATCATTTTCCTTTTATTCGTTTTGCCAAACAATAAACAATTTTGTAATTGCACTGTCGACCTTGGAAATGCTGCCTAGGTCGCTCCATCCGCCAATTTGCCCGGCCGGTAACGTGCTCGGTACAGTTTTCCTGGCCGTCGTATTCTAACCATGATGGCAAGGTTCTTTGGTAACCCGTAACCAGTGAGGCTGCAAAATTCGCATTTCGGTGGGTATAACAACAGTGAGTTAATTCACGTGCCACGTATGGCAAGTGATCTCCGTTTACCAGCAGGAGCCGATCCATGGCTGAAATCGATTATCGTCGACGTCGTTATCTACGACGATTGGCGATCGGTCTCGGTATGCTGTTGCTGTTGGCAATTCCGGCGATTTTGCATTCACACGCGTCGATCGAAAGTATTTTGAATCGACCACCCGATTGGGTGCCTGATTCATTGCCGGAAAAGGCAGAGTTCAACGAATTTACGCATCGCTTTTCGGCAGCCGACGTGATCTTGATGGGCTGGGATGGATCGGATCTCGGTTCGCAGTCGTTACAGGATGCTGTGGCTCTACTGGATCCGTTGTGCCAGCAGCCCAACGATCTGTTGGACGAGGCACGTGATCCGTTGCCCGATTGGGCACTTGAGAAGATTGCCGAGGTACAGCAGATCTGTGGCGACACGCATCCCCTAAAATGATGGCGTCGCCCGCCAGTTTGCCGCGCCGCGTTGCTGTTGCCCGGTTGCATGGATCGATGGTCGGAAACGATGGCGAACAGACTTGCATGATTGTTTCGATGGATGAATCGGCTCTGGTCGCTCGGCGTCATGTGTTGCCGGTCATCCGCGAAATGGTAGCTCAGCGAGTGGGCACCCAAGTCGAATCGATCGCCATGGTAGGAGGTCCGTTTGATGGAGCAACGGTGGACGAAGCGAGTGTGCGATCGGTCCGCTATTTTGCGCCGCCGTCAGCCGTGTTTGCCGCCATATTGTGCTTCATTGCACTGCGATC
>CAXBHV010000344.1:0-6731 GCA_963974855.1 uncultured Rhodopirellula sp.
TGGTGAGCGGATGACAGCGTCGCCGGAAAATACGGTGCCAAGACAACTGTGTCAAATTGGCGAGCAAGCGTGCGACAATGCGCTGAAAATGACCAAGGACATGCTGAACCAGTATGAAGGTCAAGATTTCGATATGGCCTTCCTAGGGCAACAGATGGTGGCTCACACTATGCTGTTAGCGGAACTGCAAGCAATTGAAAGTTCTGGTCCGCAAGAATTGCAGCCGATCGTGCAACAGGCATCGGGCAAAGTGAAATCGCATCTCGCACATGCGAAGCAGCTTGCCCAGAAATTCGAAGATGACCGTGAATCACAAGGCCAATCAAACTCACCAGACCAATCGAACTCACGACAATAGGTGAGTTTGACTAGAATTTCGAAAATGTGTTCCTTTTGTTCAGCCGCACGGCGCCGTCAACCGAGCGAGGTTACGTGGCGCCGGGCGGCTGTTCTTTTTTTACGCCGATCACCGATCGAGAGCGGATGGAACACGAAATGGGATGGAGCGTGGGTGTTGGCAGTGATCTGGCTGATAGCAAAATCGGGACTCCTGCCAGACGTTGGACGGCTGTTGCAAACGAACCGCTCTCAACTTCGTTGGGGGGAGGTAACTGCAGTTTAGGCTGGAAGAAAGCCCCCCCTAATATCCGACGTCAATATCAAAGTGTTAGCGGCCCAGGCTAGCATATGAGCGGTGATGTCGTGCTAAATCAGCAGTCTCCGGCGATTAGGGGGCGATGAGCGTTTTGCGAGTTATCGGGATTCTTCATAATTGTCCGACGGTTCGCAAAAGTTCGGTTGTAGTGACGGTCGATAATCCTGGATGACGTTCTGCTTGGCTTCTATTCCTTGCACGTATCCGATTCCCAACTCCCTTATCGACTTGGCGACCGGCTGCTGCATTGCTGTTAGGTTTTATGGCGAGTGCTGCTTCCAACGAGAGTGCAAACGGAGAACGCGACGCGAACTTGATTCGCGACGTGGTCGCCATCGTTCTGGTTGCGATCACCTTGATCGCAACCGTCTCGATCATCACTCGCAGCCCGGCTGACCCGATTGAAATGCCAATTTGGCCGGTCAGTGCCTTCTATACTCCCAACAATTCGGTCTATCCGACCAATCCCACCGTGACCAACGCGTGTGGCTATTGGGGAGCCGTAATTTCTTCTGCACTGCTGGACGCGTTGGGATTGGCCGCAGGGCTGGTGATCGCAGCGGGCGGCGGAGTCGCGACCGCACTTCTGTATCGAGGCCGCTTGAACGCTCCGGTGCTGCGATCGCTGGGGGGAACAATCGTCGTTGTTGGCGTGGCCACCGCGAGCGGTTTGTTACCGATGCAATTCGAGCAGATGCCAGTCGTCGGCAACGGCGGCTATCTCGGCGCAATGACATCGACCTTTTTGCTTGAACACTTTGCTCCCGCTGGTGCTTGGATTTTATCAACCACCGTCATCGCGGTCGGTTTGCTGCTGACCACCGACTATGCGCTGCTGTATGCCGGAAAACGAATTTTGGCTGGCGGCGCAATGGTCTCAAAAAGCGGGATGCGCCGCGCCGTCAAAGTCATGCCCATCACCGTGCGACGACGCCGGCAAGCGTTCACGGATCTAGAAGAACCGATCAAGATCGAAGGTGACGAGGTTGGAAAGTCTAGCGAGGCGGAACAACCCGCTGCAGACGGGAATGTTGTCGAAGCTAGCGATTGGTCCAACCGTGAACCCAAAATCAAGTTCAAGAAAAATCGTCGAAAGACAGCTTCCAGCGACGAAACCGATTCGGCTGCTGCAGATACCGTAGGCGTTGCCACGATGGACGCCCCCGATACAACCGCGAGTGATCCAGCGGTTGCGGACCCGCCAGCCTCCGTTGTCGAGCCGATGGCGGCCAACGTCGAAGAAGATGCGCACGAGGAAGCGGTTGAGAGTGAACCCGTGCTGCGTGATATCGAGGTCGACGACGAAACGCTGCATCTTCGTCAGGACGAGAAACACTCGCTGTCGAATCCAAAAATCAAAGTGCCTAAGCGAAAGCAACAAGCCGACGCCAAGCAGGAACTTTACGACAACGTCCAGGAATCGGCTCCGTATGGCTCCGAAGACTATCGACTGCCTCCGATTGAGTTGCTCGAACAGAGTGATGACGTTAGCTACGACGAACAGCTGATCGAAGTGCGTCGCAAGGCACAAATCCTAGAAGACACGTTTAAGGATTTCGGATTCAACATCCGCGTTGTTGAAATCGAAACCGGTCCTGTGATCGCCCAATACGAAATCGAACTCGAAGCCGGATTGCGACTCAGTAAGATCACTGGTTTGGCGGACGACTTGGCGATCGGATTGCGTGTCCCGAGTGTTCGTATTGTCGCGCCGATCCCGGGAAAAAACACAGTGGGAATCGAAGTTCCGAACGAAAATCGTCAGGTCGTGCGACTGCGTGACGTGATCGAAGAATCGGACATGAGTCGTTCGAAGATGAATATCCCCGTGTTCTTGGGCAAGGACGTCTCGGGGAACCCAATGGTGGTCGGGCTTGAGAAAATGCCCCACCTTTTGATCGCCGGTCGAACCGGTACGGGTAAGAGTGTTTGTTTGAATGCGATCATCACTTCCATTCTGATGATGTGTCGCCCCGATGAAGTTCGGATGCTGATGATCGACCCCAAGATGGTCGAACTGAGTGGCTACGGCCGCTTGCCGCACTTGATGCATCCCGTGATCACGGACATGAAAAAAGCCGAAGCGATCTTGGCTTGGGCGGTCGAGAAGATGGAAGAACGTTACTCGTTGCTTGCCAAAGCCGGGGTACGTCACATCAATAGTTACAATGATCTTGGTCGAGAAGAGATTCTGCGACGACTCGATCTGGACGAGACCGAGGATTCCGACGGCGTTCCGGACAAACTGCCCTTTATCGTGATCATCGCCGACGAAATGGCGGACTTGATGATGACCGCCGGCAAGGATGTGGAAACGCACATCATTCGCTTGGCACAAAAGAGCCGTGCGGTGGGGATCCACTTGATTCTGGCAACGCAAAAACCGACCGTCGACGTCATCACCGGTTTGATCAAGAGTAACTTGCCGGCTCGCTTGAGTTTCCAAGTGGCGAGTAAGACGGATAGCCGCGTTGTCTTGGACGAAAACGGTGCCGACAAATTGCTTGGCAACGGGGACATGTTGTTCTTGTGGCCGGGCACCAGCACGTTGATTCGTGGACAAGGCACCTACTTGTCCGACGAAGAGATCGATGCGGTGGTCGATCATTGCAGTCTCGGCGAACAGAATTTCGTCGGCGAGTTAATGAACTTGAAGGTCGATGAAGGCGATGATGCCGAAAGCGGCAATGTCGGCGAAATCAAAAATCGCGACGAGTTGTACGAAAGTGCAATCGAAGTGGTGATTCGCGAAGGTCGTGGTTCGTTGTCGTTGCTGCAGCGATGTTTAGGAATTGGCTATGGCCGTGCTGCACGTCTGATCGATTTCATGGCCGAAGACAAGATCGTCGGCGAGTACAACGGATCGAAGTCACGCGAAGTCTTGTTGACCATGGAAGCATGGCAAAAAATGCAAGGCTTAGACCCCGAAGATTCGGCGGACGACGACGATGACGACGTGGTCGATGGGGCGGTCGCGAGAAACTACGACGACGCGGACTCCGAGAGTTCCGACGTCGGCGAAGAAGACGAGTACGAAGAGTACGACGAAGACGAAGTGGCGTAGACTCGACGATGCAAAACTCGCCGAATGCGTGTACTAAACAGATCACTGGGCATCTGCTTTTGAAACGGCTGTCGTCCTGTGAGCCGACGGCGCTAGCCGCGGGCCTGTCGATTTTGTACCCAACATGCCCGCGGCTAATGCCGACGGCTCAGATCATCATTTCGAATGCCTATTTCGAAGCAACTATTCGCAACTGAAGCTTCGCGAGTTTTCTAGCTCCAGTGCGTCGCGTAGAAAATCGGCTTGGGCCGCACGTGCCGTGTCCAGTAGTTCATACGTGTCACGAAGCAACATGTTCCACTGCAAGTCTTCAGCATTGGTGATTTCACAAATGTGATTTGCGGCCTTGGTAATCGAATCAAGACCACAACTACTGGCCGTAATCGCCAACAATGCGGCGTGTTCTTGAAGCCCAGGCAAATCATGCTGAAGGAGCGCGTTCGCGAGTCGTTCGACATTCACACCGATCTGGATCGCGGCCTGCTTGCCAAGTGCAAAGGCACCCGAGGCGACCGCGAGAGCACGTTCGTCAATCACCGCGGCAAAGTGCTCGACCACGTCAGGGTCAAATTGACTTCCGGCACAGCGGCGCAACTCGGCAATTGCGTCGTCATGCGAATACTGTTGACGGTACAAATTGGTCGAGATCATCGCATCGTAACTGTCGGCAACGGTCAGCAGTTTTGCACACCACGCAACTTGTTCGTCTTCGATCGCCTCTAAATCAGAAAGCGGAAGTGAACGTTGTCCTTGTAGACGAATCGCTTGATGGGCTGAAATGATCGCAGTCAACTCGTCACAGGCAAACGTGCTGGTAACGATCTCGACTCCGATCCGATCATTGCGACTCATGTACTCCCATTCTTGCTCTGTCAAACTGCCAGGTTTGTTCAAGATATTGTCAGGCACGCCGACCTTGCCGATATCATGTAACAACGCAGCGATCTCGAGCACATAGATTTGTGCGGGATCAAGCACATTGGCAGCCGCACGCGAGCACCAATGAGCAACCCGGCGACTATGCTCGGCTGTTTTGGCATCGCGATACGAAAGAGCCGCCATCAATGCCGTGACAGCTTGGTAAGAAATATCCAACCGCTTCGGTTTCGCAGCGTTTTCGTTGCCGCCGGAAAAGTCCCCGTCCATCGACATGTTCAGATTATAAGAGATCACGCGATTACGGCCTTCGCGTTTTGCAACGTACAGGCACGCATCCGCTTGGTTGATCAATTCTTGAGGATCCGCAGGATCGAAACGTAGTTCGGATACGCCAAGACTGGCGGTCAACTTCAGCTCCGCCGGTTCTTCGAATTTGATTGCCTCGATTGCTTTACGCGTTCTCTCGGCCTCGTCGATCGCTTCCTGCAGCGTCATATTCGGGAATACCACACAAAATTCTTCGCCCCCGTAGCGACACACCAAACCGTGGTCTTCGTGCATTTCACGAATCGCTTTGGAGACGCGGCGAAGCACTTCATCACCGATATGGTGACCGTAGGTGTCGTTCACGTTTTTGAAATGGTCATTGTCGATCATAATGCACGACAGCGGAGTGCCATTGGTGTGGGCGGTTCGCCAATGGACATCAAAACGCTCGAAGAAGGCGCGACGATTCAAGCAGCCCGTCAATGCATCCTGAGTCGCAAGGATTTCGAGTTCGCTGTTTTTTCGTTCAATCTCATCGCGACTGCTGCGCAACATGCCAAGCATCTTTTCAAGTTCTTCACGATGCTCTTCGACATGAGTGACGTCACGAAACGTTGCCAAAGCTCCACGCTGATTATCATCACCACCCAAGGGAGCTGCGTTGACCGAGAAGATGCGTTTGCGTCCATCGCTCAATCGATAGTGCAACATCTGCTCGGATTGCAGCTCGGATTTTTCAATCGCGGAAGTCCACGGATAGGACGAGGCATCTAGCTCTGATAACTCGCTGTCTTGTGGCAACGTCCACGACAAATCGCTGGCCTTCTGTGTCACCAGTTCTTCGAGAGGCTTGCCGATCGTATCCGTAAATGCCCGGTTGGCGAGTACGATTTTGCCATGCTCATCAAGCACCAACAAACCTTCGGCAAGTGTATCGAGTGCTTGACGAACGCGGTCGGGAACCACTTGTGTCTTGCGAAACACCCCCATGATCTTGGCGACGAAGAGGGTGTAGGAACCGAGTCCCGCAATCACAAAAAAGCCTACCAAACGGTAAACCGAATGTTGTGTCAGCGGTGCCCATGTTGAGGATTCTGGTTTACGGAAGCAAAACTCGACATTGCCCCACGGACGACGATTTAGCGTGATCGGAACCCGCATGCCTTCGACACGGTCCGCATCATCGTCGTTTTGTTCCCAGTGGGCCCACATCTCACTGTGATGCCCCGTGTCCAGACGTAACGTCCCTAGATCGCTTCGCAGTCCAATCGACAAGATGTCATCATTCCGCTCGACCTGAGTTCGCAAAATGGTGGTCAAATCCACCCATTGTTGTCGCCGCACATGCGCCGAAGCGTTGATCGCAATCGATTCACAATAGCGTTGACGAGCACGCATCTCCACCGCGTCCACGTCTGGGATTAATCCCAGCCATTGGCCGCCGAGGATAAGACTGACGCCGACGCACACCAGTGCGAAAGCCAGTCTTAACGATGCGATGAACTCACGTAACAAAGGAAACGATTCCTAGGATAATACCGATTGTGTTTTTTTCGTGCTAAAGCGCAACATCCGCTAAGGTCGGAAGTGACGCTCAATTGTTGACCACGACTAAAATCACTAACGTAAAATCAAAGGGTTATGAGAGTTGGCGACGAAATGAGAGGTTGAGTTGAACGATCATGCGGGTTTTGCCGATCAATTCCCCATCAGCGATGCAGCGGGCCCATGACGCTACGCATTCACAGACAGGGGTTCGTGAATGCGAACATATAGAAGGCTGGCGCTGTGAAGGATTTCGTAGCGGAACTCGTCAACGGCTTGTTGATTTAATCCAAATGCAAATCGCAACGGTGAGCCGTGGGC
>CAXBHV010000345.1:0-6730 GCA_963974855.1 uncultured Rhodopirellula sp.
CCCGGCGCAGCGTTGGTTGCAATTTGCGACGTCGATCGCGAGAAAGCAAACGTGGCCGCTCGCGAGTACGAGATCGCCAACGTCTACGATGACGTCCAAGCGATGCTACGAGCCGTAAAGCCCGACTTTATTGACATCATCACGCGGCCAGATTCTCATTTGCATCTCGTTCGCATGGCCGCCGAGGCCGGTGTCGACGTGATCTGCCAAAAACCGCTCTCACCGACCCTCGACGAAGCGGCCGAATTGGTCAACGTCGCAAGCGCCGCGGGCATCCGATTAATGGTCCACGAAAACTTTCGCTTTCAACCTTGGTATCGCGAGATGCGGAGTCTGATGCATCGCGGTGCCATGGGCGAAACGCTCCACTCGCTCAGCGTGCGAACTCGGATGGGCGACGGATGGCAAGCGGATGCCTATCAAGCTCGCCAGCCCTATTTTGCCACGATGCCGCAATTGCTGGTTTTCGAAACGGGCGTGCACTTCATCGACACGTTTCGTTTTTTGGGAGGCGAGATCGATGGTGTCTTCGCATCGTTGCGTCGGTTGAACCCCAACATTGCCGGCGAAGACACTGGGATAGTCGTGTTTGAATTTGCCAGCGGTGCACGTGGCCTCTGGGACGCTAGCCGCTACCATGAATCCGAAGCCAAAGATCCCCGCTACACCTTCGGTGAATGTCTGCTGGAGACCGACGGCGGATCGATTCGATTGGCCAGTGACGGGCAGATCACGACACAGAAACTTGGCCATCCCGTGCAGCCTCACCCTTACAAGCATCATCGCCGTGGCTTCGCGGGCGACTGTGTTTACTACACGCAAACGCATTTCATCGACTCGCTATGCAATGAAACGCCGTTTGAAACCAGTGGCGAAGAGTATTTGAAAACCTTGCGAGTCCAAGCGGCAATCTACCAATCCGCGGAGACCGGATTGCCGGTCCGTGGACTCGCTACAGGAGACGGCCATGCGAATCATTGACCTGACCTTGCCGATCACCAACGACATGCCCGGCGTCGATATTTCCCCTGCGAAACGGATCAAAACGCATGGCTGGAATGCAACCACGCTGACGCTGTATTCGCATTGTGGCACCCACATGGATGCGCCGTGTCACTTTCTGGACGGCGGACGGACGATCGACCAACAAGACCTGAGCGTTGTGGTGGGCCCAGCAATCGTGGTCGACTTGTCTCAGGCGACTCCCAAACAGTTGTTGACCGTTGACGACTTTGCAAGCGTTGCAAACCAAGTCACTCCAGGGTGCCGGTTGCTGTTGCGAACGGATTGGCACAAGCGATTCGGAACGACGGAATATCGCAATGAATTACCACGAATATCAGTCGAGTTGGCTCGTTGGTTGGTTGATCGCGAAGTCGGATTGATCGGAGTCGAGCCGCCGTCGGTTGCCGATGTCAACAATATCGACGAGGTCACCGAGGTCCATCAAACACTATTCCGTGGAGGCGTTGTCATTCTCGAAGGACTCGCAAATCTCGATCAATTGACTCAAGGGATCGTTCAATTGGTTGCACTGCCATTAAAAGTCGTCGGTGGCGACGGCACTCCCGTTCGTGCAATCGCGATGGAGGAGACTTGAGTGATGACGAACAAACTTAAAACTACCTCCGCGTCGGCAGTACTTGGATGTGTCGCCGACGATGTAACCGGAGCGACCGATCTTGCGATCAATTTGGCGCAAGGCGGAATGCGAGTCATTCAGTGGCTGGAAATTCCGACGCTCGATGATTTGCAAGTCCACGCGGTCGATGCGGTCGTGGTCGCACTCAAGACGCGATCGATCGCCCCATCCGACGCAATCTCGCAATCGCTCGCGGCAATCGAGGTACTGCGTGGCCATGGATGCCAGCGGTTCTATTTCAAATACTGCTCGACGTTTGACTCGACCGAGCAAGGCAACATCGGTCCCGTCGCTGAAGCGATGATGGACGCGTTGGATGTCAAACAAACGATCTTTTGTCCCGCGTTTCCGCGAGCGGGACGGACGGTGTATCAAGGGCACTTGTTCGTTGGCGACACGCTGCTCAACGAATCGGGAATGCAGAACCACCCGCTCAATCCGATGCAGGACGCCAACTTGGTGCGATTCCTAGCGCACCAAGTCACGCGACCTGTTGGGCATCTTTGTTATCGCGATCTCGTCGATGTTGGCCGCGCCACCGAGTCGCTGCAAACCCAACACCTCGATGGCATCGCTCATGTTGTGGTCGATTGTGTCGACGATTCGCAATTGCAAACCATCGCTGCGGCGGTCAGCGACATGCCGCTAGTAACTGGCGGATCAGGTCTGGCACGATACCTAGGCGAGGCATATCGGAAATCCGGTCTGGTTGACGAACATCGTGCGGCGAGCGAGTTGCCATCGATCCCAGGTCGCAGCTTGATTTTGTCGGGCAGTTGTTCGCAGGCAACCAACCGGCAAGTGGCCAAGGCAAAATCATTTTGCAGCACTTGGCAACTTGATGTGCTTGAGATTGCTCGCGATCCCAGCGGGTACCAACGACGACTCGCGGCATGGGCCGAAGCCTGTGATCCCCGTCGTCCTCTATTGATTTACTCGACCGACGATCCCGAAGGCGTCCGCAGTGTCCAGCAGACTCTAGGGCAAACGGAAGCGGCGCAAGTGATCGAATCGTTTTTAGGCAAAGTCGCAGTGGATTTGACGACCGATGTCGGTGTACGGCGGTTAGTGGTTGCGGGTGGCGAAACGTCGGGCGCAGTGGTTCGTGATTTGGGCATTCGTGCCCTGAAAATAGGCCCTGAAATATGTGCCGGTGTTCCTTGGACTCAATCGATTGGCGGGCAACCGCTGGCGATCGCACTCAAATCGGGCAACTTTGGTGAGGACAACTTCTTTCATACCGCACTGGAGATGTTGGCATGAGCGAACGAGAATTGCGTGAGCGAATCGCCATGCACGGCCAATCACTGTTTGATCGCGGATTTACGTGTGGCAGCAGCGGAAATATTAGCGTCCGCTTGCCGGATGGTATTTTGGTCACGCCCACGAATGTCTGTTTGGGCCGACTCGATCCTGATCGCATTTCCAAAGTGAAATGGGACGGTTCGCTGGTGGCCGGAGACAAACCGTCCAAGGAAGCGGTGCTGCATTTGTCGATGTACCGTTCGCGTGAGAAAGACGATGCGATCGTGCACCTGCATTCGACTTATTCGGTGGCGGTATCGTGTTTGCCGGACATCGATTCGGCCAATGTGCTTCCGGCGTTGACGGCCTACTATGTAATGCGAGTCGGCACGCTACCGATGCTGCCCTATTTTCCGCCAGGGGCTGAAGAACTCGCCGCCGAGGTCGAACGAGCGGCGGTGGGTGCGAGGGCCATACTGTTGGCCAACCACGGACCGATCGTGGCCGCCACTGATCTTGACAAAGCGGTCTACGCGACCGAAGAACTCGAAGAGACTGCCAAGCTTTATTTACTGCTACGTGACCGCCACCCTCGTTGTTTAACCGACCAACAGTGTCGCGACTTGCACGAACGATTCCCATCTCAATAAAAGTAAAACCACCATGTTTGTTGTCGCTGTCCAATTCACGATCAAACCCGAATTCGCTGACGCGTTCCGCGAGCGAGTTTTGCAACAAGCGAACGATTCGCTGGCCAACGAAGATGCATGCCAACAATTTGAAGTCAGCGTCGACCCCGAAGCGGACAACCAATTCTTCTTGTACGAAATCTATGACAATGCCGCGGCGTTTGACCAGCATCGTGCGGCCGACTATTTCCACGATTTTTCGGCTAGCGTTGGCCCATGGGTCGAAAGCAAGTCGTTGAAAACATGGCACCGCGTCTCGTAACAAACGCTCCACCGTTTCAATTTTCTATCTAAACATAAGAAACAACAGATGACTTCCTATCGGATCGCACTTTTGCCGGGCGATGGTATTGGCCCGGAAACCATGGCAGCGACTCAGATCGTGCTCGATCGCGTTGTCGCGGAATTCCCCAATATCCAACTCGATTGCCAATCGCACCGAGCGGGCGCGGAACTTTATCGCGAGACAGGCGAGACGTTGCCCAAGAACGTTTTGGATGCTTGTTTGGCTGCGGATGCGGTGCTGTTGTCAGCGATTGGACTGCCCGACGTGCGACAACCCGATGGGACTGAGGTTCAACCGACGATGATGGTGGGACTGCGTCGTGCCCTGAACCTGCACTCGGCGGTCCGACCAGTAAAATTGTATCCCGGTGCGCCGTGTCCACTGAAAGACACCGGTGAGGGAATCGATTTTGTGATTATCCGCGAAAACCTCGAAGGCCTGTTCGCCTCGTTTGGCGGTGGCAGCATGGTCGGTGACGAAGTGGCCACCGACACGTTGGTCGTGACCCGCGCGGGAACATCCAAAGTCGTCGATTATGCATTCCAATTAGCATCGCGCCGCAGCGGTCGTCCGCGTGATGGCCAACGCAAAGTCACGTGTGTCGACAAGGCAAACGTGTTTCGCAGCATGGCGTTCTTTCGCAAGATTTTTCATGACGTCGCTGCGAAATACCCCGACATTGAGCACGACGCGGTCTATGTCGATGCAATGAGTTTGTACATGGTGCAGAACCCATCCGATTTCGATGTGGTCGTGATGGAGAACCAATTTGGTGACATTTTGTCGGATTTGGGTGCCGGAATCGTCGGCGGTCTCGGCTTGGGACCGTCGGCCGAAATTGGTGACAAACACGCGTTGTTTCAACCGTCCCACGGCACCGCTCCCCAACTCGCTGGCAAGAATGTTGCCAACCCGCTCGCCACGATTCTGTCGGCCGGCATGATGTTGGATTGGCTCGGTCAAACCCACCAAGATGCCAACTGCATCACCGCAGCGGTCGCTGTGGAAAATGCGGTTGCTGAAGTACTGTCGCACGGCCAAGTGCGAACACCCGATATCGGCGGTTCGTCGTCCACGACCGACGTCGCTCACGCAGTTGCCGATGCGATCCATGCTGCGGTTGCCAGCGACGTGTAAGAAATCGTTGCCCAGGTTCGATTGACGAACTCGCGTTTTGATCGCGGAGCGATCAACGACATTAAACAAAACAATGCTGATGACAGGCTAGAAGCCTATCCCACACTCCTGATTCCGTTCCCACCCACGAGGATTTGTCCATGAGTCGCAGTTTCCCAGTGCAGCTTGCACGTTGCATGTCCGTCTTGCTGATAGCCTGTTCGCCATCGTTAGGATTAGCCGCTGACCCTGTGTTCAAAGAAGCCGACGGACTCGTCGCGGTCGAAGCGGAACACTACGTCGAGCAATCTTCGACGGACAAGCGTGCTTGGCACCTGACCTCGTCCGAAACCACGCCCGATATCACCCCCGATGGGGATCCACCCCATGTCGCTGGAGCGAGTGGTAATGCTTACCTTGAAATTCTGCCCGACACGAGGCGGACTCATGGCGACAAGTTGATTCGGGGGACGAACTTTGCTCCCGAAGCTGGTGAGATGGCGGTGCTGAGTTACAAAGTCAATTTCACAACGCCAGGCAAATATTACGTTTGGGTACGCGCCTACTCCACCGGCAGCGAAGACAATGGGCTGCACGTGGGGATCGATGGCCAGTGGCCTGATTCCGGTCAACGTTTGCAGTGGTGCCAAGGTAAAAACGAATGGCGTTGGGAGAGCAAGCAACGCACCGAAAAGCAACACTGTGGCGAACCCTACAAGATTTTTCTTGATGTTCCGACTGCAGGCGAGCACACGATCTCGTTCTCGATGCGCGAGGATGGGTTCGAGTTTGACAAGTGGATCATGACCACCGACCGCGAGTTCACTCGCCCCGAGGATGCTGGTCCGAGCTCGAAACTTCATTCGGGCAGCATTCCTGCGACACCCCCGGCCCCGAAGGCATCACAAAAACCCGAACAAGTCGCCCAGACAGCAACCGGTGAGGGATTGTTCCTGACAGCCAAAGAGTTCGACGTCAAGAACGACGCGTTCTACATTGATCGCGGAGAATGGCTGGCCATCAATCCCGATCAACACAAACGAGCCACGGCGGATACCACATTTCAGTTCCCCACTGGTACGTACGACGTGACGCTGCATGCGATTGGCGAGAACGATGGCAAGTCGACCTATACTGTCGATATCGACCACAAACCGTTGGGTGAATTCAAGTCGCCGCTAAGCAATCAAACAGCAGAAGATGCAGCCAAATATCGCAAAACCTGGAAAAACATTGCGATCACCGACGGCGCCATCGTGACGGTCAAAGCGGCTACAGGTAGCGAAGACGGCGAAGAGTTTTCGCGAGCTCGCTGGGCCGGTATCACCTTCACCCCCGCCGACGCATCGACTCGCAAAGAAGCGAAACCGTACCTCGTCAAGCAAACATCAAAAACGAAAAAGCAAACCGTCGCGGCAAAAGCAAGTCCCACCAAACCGGTCAGCGACTTGCCCCTGGTTCTGCCGCGCAGAGCCAATGGTGACGGCAGCGTGAACGTTTCGGGCGAAACGAAACAGTGGCACAAGGTCACTTTAAACCTCCGCGGCCCGTACGCTCACGAGCAAGACAACTCGCCGAATCCGTTCACCGATTACGCAATGACCGTTGCCTTTAAACACAGCGACGGCACGACTTATACCGTCCCCGGTTATTTTGCCGCTGATGGTAACGCGGGTGACACTTCGGCCGAAGCGGGCACGACATGGCGGGCTCATTTTGCCCCCGATCGCACTGGCGAGTGGACTTACACGG
>CAXBHV010000346.1:0-6720 GCA_963974855.1 uncultured Rhodopirellula sp.
TGTGACTGGACCCTTTGTTGGACACGCTGCTGTGTTTGAGCTTGAGCGCCCGAAAGTGCACCGCCAAGGCCTTGGGCCTGTGCCGTGGTCGAGATTGCAGCACCGGCTACAACCACTGCGATTATCCGTCTGATTCGTTTTTGATCGTTCATCCGTGAAACAAGCTCCATGCGAGGGAATAGAGAAGCGACTGAGTAAAGGTTGGCGATCCGATTCACGACCATCGTGAATCGGGGTGGTAATTCGCGGGGACCGCGTGTTACTAAGTGGATTGAACGCCAACCTTCGTTCACTTCACCGGCACAGTACCTCATCCCGGTCGCGATACGCCAGACAGATTCGTTCGCCGATTCGATTTTTCGATACTTGCACCGATTTAATGCTTTCAATTTCTCCCCTCTCGCCATCGTCCCTATTCGCATGCGTGGTTGCATGGTTGTGTGGCACTGTGGTCAGTTGTTTGTGTGCCCAAGACGCGGCAGTAGGCTCAGGCGAGGGCCAAACGCAGAGTCAGGTCGAGTCGGGGCAAATCGCAGCGGGACAAATCGCAGCAGTGCCTTCGACAGACGGGCAGCCCACACAGGGACAGCTCTCTATGTTGTCAATGTTGCAACAGCGGGTTACCAAAACCCCCAACCATTCAGATTCGTGGCGGTCGTTGGGGCGATTGCAAAACACGCTCGGCGATCCCGATTCGGCGCTCGTGTCGACGCGTCGTGCAATCGAGCTGGATCCGTTCAATGCGGCGGCCCATTTTGATTTGGGGCAATTGCTGCTCAGCAAGGGGCAAAGCGACGAGGCTCTTTCCCATTTCGATCGTGTTTATGAGATCGCTCCTGCCAGCTCGTATTCAGATCAACTACGCCAGCAGGGCGTCGAGGATCGTCAATCGAGCCAAGCAAAATGGGGGCAAGCGAAAACGGCGACAACGTGGACTTTACCAAGAAACGCGACAAGCCTGCCTGTGACGCCCTCTTCACTCTCGCCTAGTGCATCCACTGATCCATTGGTCCAACCCGCCAGCTATTCGATCCAGTCGCTTGATGGGTCTGACAATCTGGAGCAGCGTTTTGAAGAGCTAGAAAGTGAAGTCAAAGAGCCGCTCAATCGATTGCGAGTCTTTTTTGAAACCGGCGTACTCTACAACTCCAACGTCACGCTAACGCCGATCAGTCGCGAATTGGCTCAGAGTGACAGTGCGAGTTTCCAGGCGTTCGCCAATCCCGATCTCGATTGGAAATGGATCCGCACCGAGACAACGCGAATGGGGCCGATGTTCCGTGGCTATTTCACGGCGAACGAGCAACAATTCGAACAGTTCAATCTAGCGAGCTTTCAACCCGGAGCGTTCTTCGAGCGTGATTTTCAGCTCGGTCAAAACGAAGCGATCGGCCGTTTGGAATACATCTTTGCAAATGACTTTTTTGATGGGGACCAAGTGGGTGACCGTCATTCCGCGACCGCATCGCTCACGTTAATCCGGCCCGATTTGGACGCGATCTACGGCTACGTAACGGTGGCTCAATCAAATTTCACCAACGATGGAATTGATCCTGCTGCGACGTCGCTTGATGGCACGACGGTGACCGCAGGAATAAGTCGTTTCTTTCAGACCGGTTGGGACCGCTTGCCGACGCATGCACTTGGGGTTGATCTTGAATCAGCCGACACCGAGGGAGCCGACTATCGGTACACGTCGATCAACTTGCACGGATCAACGGGCTGGACGATCACAGATCGATGGAAGTTCATTCCAACGTGGGGCATTGGCTATCGTGACTACGCAGACTTCACCGGCCCTGTGGCACGCGACGAATTCTTTTGGCGGCTTCATGGTCGTTTGCAATACGCTGTTACTGATTCGCTGGCGATCGCCTTGGTCGCCGGGCACGACCGATTTGCCTCGGACAATCAAGATTACGACACCGAGCGGACCGAGGGCGGTGTCGTTGTGACGTTCACACGATAGCCATTCTTTAGCGACTGCTCAGCGGCCAATTAGCGGCTACTTAACCAGGGCGCCGCTAGACCGGCAAGTCCCATCACGAACAGAATACCCAGCGTGATCCGTCGCAGTCTCGCACGCCCCAGCCAATTCCCAAAACGTAGCCCGGCGAACGTGACCAGCAACAACAGCGGCGTCATTGCGGCGGCCAACATACCAGGCTGGATGATCCGTGACCCGAACGTGTAATACAGTAGCCCTATCGCGGGGAACATGCTGATCAAAAACATGCCAAACAGAAATCCGCGAATCCGTCGCGTATCCCAGTCATGTGCTTGCACCCAAAACACGATTGCGGGGCCCCCCATGCCGACAAGCCCCTGTAAGAATCCGGAAAGTGGAAAAGCAAGAAATGCCCAACCACGATGCAACTGTGCCTGAGGCCGTGGGTTAAACACCATCATGGCGATCGTCACAGCCAGCACGACTCCGCCCACGACTTGCCGAAGCGTGATCACCGAATAGGCCTCGAGCGTTTGCAGCACAGCGATGCCGATTGGCAAGAACAGAATTCGGGTGAAGCCAGGCACCTTCAGTTTGGAAAAAGAAATCGCGTCACGTAATGTCCAAACACCCCACAGATTCTGCGGGATCGTGGCGACCAACAGCGACGTTTGGGCTTCGGGGATCGAGTAGCCAAACCACATCAGCGCAGGGACAATGAACAGCCCCGCAGCGAAGCCGGCAGCCGATTGGACAAAGATGCCAATGCACAGAATCAATGCGAACGGAAGGATAGAAACGAGTTCGTTCATAGTGATTCGCAGTGTAACCAGCCGAAGCGAGGTTCAGAAGGAGCGGAATCAAAAACGAAGCGGTACCCGTCCGCTGGCTGCTCGTTGAGGCTAACGTGATTGTTAGCGGCTTCGGCACTAGCCACCGTTCTGTTGTCCAACAAAACGACTCTTCAAAAGTGCGCACCGGAACCGAGGCTAGCGCTGGACTGCTAAAACTTTGGGTTTGACGTCGGATATTGGAGGTGACTTTTTCTTCCGGCCGATAGTGCAGTTACCTCTCCACCGACGAAGTCGGGGGAGAGGTCGAGCACGCCCTTTAGGCGTTACTCGGTTCGTGTTCGTCCGATCGGATCAGTCCGATATCGCATGCCGCGACATAGATGCAGGGGATGACGATCAACACCAGGATCGTTGAACTCAGCAGCCCAAACACGATGGAAACCGCCGTTGGAATCAACACCTGAGCTTGCGTGCTTTTCTCGAGAGTCAGCGGCAACAGCCCGACCATCGTGGTGATGCTGGTCAACATGATCGCGCGGAAGCGAAGGCGGCTTGCGCTGCGAGCGGAGTCGTGACTCGGTTTGCCTTCGGCGCGTTCCTTCTTCAAGAACAGCACCAGCAGAATGGAATCATTGACCACAATCCCCGCCAGAGAAACGAATCCCACCAAACTGGGCATGGAAATCTCCATCCCCATCCACAGATGTCCAAAAATCATTCCGATCAACGACATCGGAATCGCGGCCATCACGATCAACGGCTCCAACCAACTCTCAAACTGGAAACTTAAGATGGCGTATACGCCAAACAGCCCCAACAAGAACAGCGATGCCATCGACGATCCCGTTTCACTGGACCGCTCTGACTCGCCACCAAGCGAAACCTTCAGGTCCCTGTGTTGGGAAAGCAACTTGGGCATCAACTCTGATTGAAATTCACGCATCAACTTGGTCGTGTTCACCACTTCGGTGTCGGTATCCGCCGTCAGGGTCACAGTCCGCCAGCCATCCACGCGTGAAATCTTGGACCATCCATAAGTCACTTCCAAATCGGCAACCGATTGCAACGGAACCTGAACCCCACCCGCCAAAATAAATCGGAAGTCCAGGAAGGATCCCAGCGTGTCCCGGCTTTCGGGGGCCAATTGAACATTGATTTCATATTGGTCCACTCCCGCTTGGATGTCACTGATCTTTGCTCCCTGGAACGCCGTGCTCAGCTGACTCGCCATCGCTTGCACATTCAAACCAATCGCCACCGCATCGGGTTTCAGATGCAATCGAATCTCTTGCTTGCCGGGTCGAAGATCGGTGTTGAAATTGTAAACTCCGGTGTATTGGGACAACCATTGCTGAGTCTCGAGAGCGGCAGATTGAGCTACGTGCAAGTCGTCACTTTTGAACAGAACCTCAACCGCCCGCCCCGCCGGTCCACGGGTCGCTTCGGCGATCGTGACTGAGATGGCATTGGGGACCCGCCCGACTTCCTCCCGCAACGCTCGAATGAATTCTGCGGTGGAAGTGTTTCGTTCATCGGGCTGGAGCATCCGAACCGCCACCGTCGCAACGTGCGGACCCGATTCACCCGCGTCGCTGTTCTCATTGAACTTGGACATCACCGTACGCACCAGTTCGTCGCCCGTCGGCTGGTCTGGGAACCGATCATTCGCTCGCGCCACCGCATCGTTGATATCGCGGACAATCTCTTCCGTTCTACTCAGCGGCGTTCCTTGCGGCATCAAGACACGTGCTTCGACCATGTCTCCTTCCAAATCCGGAAAAGGTATGAAGTTCACGACTCCTCCGGCAACCATCGCCAGCGCCATGATGAACGTCGCAATCGACAACCCGATCGACAGGAACCGCCAATGGATCGCCCAATCAATCAGCTTGCCAAACACATTCTCACGAACCCAATCGACTGCATCATCAATCTTCGCTCTCAGCCCTCGAGGAGCACTCGCATCGGTGGGCTTCATGGAATGGCCGAGGTGAGCGGGAAGAATCAGGAACGCTTCGACCAGACTGATCACCAGCGTCGTCAACAGCACCATCGGAATCACACGAAGCACTTTCCCGATATGGCCTTCCAGCACAAACAGCGGGCACAGCACGCAACACGTCGTCAAAAACGACGAGATCACACCACCAGCGACTTCTGTGACCCCATCCACTGCAGCCCGCATGGGATGCTTCCCTAGCGAAACATGCCTGGCGATGTTCTCTGCGATTACGATCCCGTCGTCCATCAAAATCCCGGTCGCCATCAAGATCGCCACCGAGGACATCATGTTCAGACTCTGTCCGACCAGCGGAAGCACAAAGAAGGCTCCCATGAACGAGACCGGCAGACTCATCACCACCCAAAACGAAAGTCGCAAGTTGAAGAACACCCACATCACTAAGAACACCAGCACGATGCCCTGCCAAGCATTCTTGGCCAGCAACGTCAGCCGCTGAACGATCAGTTCCGATTCATCATTCGTGATGGTGATCTGTAATTGCGGCTGGCGCTGCTGTTCCTTCTCCACAAACTCGCGGACCACTTCAGCAACCTTCGTGCTGTCTTGTGACTTCGTCTTGTTGACTTGGATGATGCCCGCCCTTTGGCCTGCGATCCAAGCCTCTTGTTCGGCGTCCGCGAACCCGTCGACGACGCGTCCGATATCTCGGATCCGGACTTCCGACCGGCCTGTTACCCCATGGACAACAATATCTTCAATGTCTTGCGGCGTCTGTTGCTGCTCGACCAACCGCAACAAAATGTCCTCATGTTCGGACTCGATCGTGCCCACCGGCAAATCCAAATTCTGACTGCGGACGGAAGCAGCAACCATCTCGGCCGACAAACCCAACCGACGCAATGCCTCGACATCCAATTCAATGCGAAGCTGTCGATCCGAGAACCCTTGAATCTCGACCAGAGACACACCGGGCAATCGTTTGAGTTGTGTCTTGAAGCCTTCGCAGTAATCCTTCAGCGAGTCCGGATCGACGGGACCGCTGACCGCAATCGTCATCACCGAATCGGTGCGGTTCAATTCGGTAATGAAAAGGTCCTCGGCTCCATCGGGAAGATCCGAGATCGCTTCCACTTCCGTTTCGATGTCATTGAGTGCCGCCGACAGATCGGCATGCTCGTCAATCTCGACCACGATCGACGCAAAACCCTCTTGGGCGCTGCTGGTCACCTTTTTGATGTTCTGGATCCCGTCCAATGCGTCCTCGATCGGCAAGCAAATTCCTTGCTCGACGTCCTCGGCCGACGCACCACGATAGGTCATCACAATTTGAACTTCCGAACTGTCAAAGTTTGGGAAGGTTTCCTTCTGAAGCCGAGGGATGGCGTAGAGCCCCAACCCAATGAAGGACATCATCAGCACGTTGGCTAACGTTCGGTGATTGACAAATTTCTCTAGCACAAAAGAGTTTCCGAATCAGCGAAGAAGTGTTCAAGGATGGTGTGGCGACAGTTTCGTAGTGGACGAGGCGACGAGTCCCTCATTTTGGTAGTGGACGAGGCGACGAGTCCCGCGATGATGGACTCGTCGCCGCGTCCACTACAGTTTGCGGCTTCGCCGCCTTACTTAGGAGCGAAACTCGATTACAGCTCCACATCACTCGCGGCGACCGAAGCGATCAATTGCTCCGTTGCCTCTTTCGCCTCGTTCGGTTCCACCAACATTCCAATGATCGCTGGCGACGGATTCGCGATGATGATTCGTTCGCCGCCCTCCAATCCCGAGGCAACGACCGCGTAGTCGTCTTGCGTGAACGTCAATTGAACGTCCCGCGTGGTCAATCGATTTTGATCGTCAAGCAAGTACACCGATCCATTGTGGATCGCTCGACGCGGAATCACGACTTGGTCCGATAGCGTCGTACCAAACACATCCACGTCGCAAAACGCACCTTCCAACAGAGGCGGCTGAGGATGCTCTTGTTTGGGCGGCGGAATGTTTTCGACACCCACCACGAA
>CAXBHV010000347.1:0-6717 GCA_963974855.1 uncultured Rhodopirellula sp.
CGCTCGAGTCGACCGATGCCAATCTTGCTCCAACAACCAGTTCGCTTGACCGTGTGGTCGCCGAAGGTCCGAAAAGTGGGATTAGCATCGAGGTGTACCAGGTCTCGCTGACCGGACGCCCCAGTTTGACGTTCACCGACGTGACCGAAAACTTCACGCCGAAGTTGCTCGAGTTTGCGAATCTGCCACCTGAGACGTTTACGATCGATCTGCGTGACGAGATCACTCGCAGCAGCGGAAGTTGGGTCGCCGATGGGTTTCGTCTCGGTGATTCGATCACGATTACCGGCACGACCAATAACAATGGTGTCTACACCATCCTTGCAATTGATCCCTCGGGACGAACCATTACGGTCGACACGGTGCTGCAAAACGAAACCTCTTCGACTGGCTTTGTGCGAAAGGATGAATTGCATGGTATGACGGCCACGATGGGCGTGTTGCCGTTTCGCGTTTGGGATCAAACGCCACAGCAATCCGAGATGTCCGGCACGTTCGTAATCGATTTCTTAGATCCTTCGGTCATCGGTACCCCGCGGTTGTCGCTGAACGATCTGATTGCCGCAGCCCCGTTTCCCAACATTCCGCAAACCGGATTCAGCGCGGCACCGTTGCCCAATTTGTTGAGTATCAGCGAGAAGGTGGGAGCGGAATTCACGGTAAACCCGATTTCATTGGATCTGGAAACCGATCTGCCCACCGGCGCCGCCTTTCCGCCCTATCGGATGCAATTGGATATCACGAATTGGGGGTGGGATGTGACGGCGTCGTTGCTCAGCGAAACGAGCACGCCGTCGATCGCATTCAATGATGTTCAGTTCGAAGTGGTCGGTTTCGTTCGCGATTTTCTAGGTCCTGCGATCACTCGGATGAGCGTCGCATTGGAGGCGGTGGACCCGTTGTTGGTCTTTTTGCAGAGCGAGGCGATGCCGATTGTATCGTTGTTGTTTGGAAAAACCTCCTACGCGAGTGCTCCCGGAACGTTTGGCGGCGAGAGTCAGATTGGGGACTTTACTGGTGCCGCCACAGCGCTACGAGCGTTGGCCGACGGAGGCAAACCGTTCGAACGCGACGCGATCGGTGAATTCTTTTCGGATCTGTTTGAAAGCCGAGAATTCGACGACATCACCTTGCTGCCGATCATGAAATTGACGGGCGAAGAGTGGATCGACATCGGCAGCTTTGTTGTCGACGGATCGGTGGCACGAGGCCAATCGGGTGATTTGTTTGATCCCAGCGTCAATAACGAACGAAGCTTTGGATCGCTCAAAGACAAGCCGCTACGGATGACTGGCACGATCGATCTGAACTTTTCAGCGACCGCAATCACGTTGACAAGCTCCGAGTCTGCCACATGGATCGACGCCGGCTTTGTCGCCGGTCAAACGATTCGTATCACCGGAGACACTAATCCAGGAACGTATACGATCACTTCGGTCAGCGATTCTGTGCTGGCGATCAGCGGCGGAACGTTTGCGACCACGGGGTCGATCGCCGGATTCCGCGGCAGTGATATCGCCGTGCAGAACGCGGATGGTTCGCGATCCGGTTCGATCCTCGGTCAAGTCGCAGCGATCGCTCGTGATACGTCGAGCTCGGCTCACGAGGCGGCGCAAAGTTTGGTGACCACCCAGTTATTGCCTGGACGAAAGAAAGTCGAGGGGATCGGTGGGTTTGCAAACAAGATCATCAACAACGATCACTTTCAACAAGGATCTGGGTTGACGTTTGACGCGATGGCGTTGCCAATTTTTGAAGAGTCGTTTGGATTATTGCTCGGGGAAACGGGGTTTGATGGACGCTCCGAAGCGGATAGTCATCTGATGACGTATAGCACTCCCGAGTTGTCGTTGATCTTGTATCACCTACAACCATTGACGTGGGAAAGTACGATTGGAACGCTTGTCAACAAAGCGGTCGCGAAGGTCGTCGGCAAGCCACTTGATGCCTACAAGTATGCGGTGCCGTTTATCTCGATCTCATTCGAAGCCCGCGCCGATTATGCAATGGCGTTCGACACCACCGGGTTGAAACGCCTTGGCATTACCGGCAACTCAGACGATATCGTCGATGGATTCTACTTTGATGATTTTGAAGGCGTCGAACCGAATCCTAGTGCGATCGGAAATTTGAATGTCGGAGCAGGCAGCCAATCGGGTGCTGCCAGCGGACTCGGGGCAAGTGGCGCCAGCACGCGGATGGATGAACCGCAAGTGCGAATTCTCGGAGGCGTCGGCCTCGGTGTTTTTGTCGATCCGTTTTTGGTGATCGCTGGCGGAGCGCTGAAGGACTTTATCCAAGCCCGAATTGGTTTTGAGTTGTCGCTGCATCTCGGCCAGGACCAAAATTTTCATGACCCCAGCGGTGATGGACGTGTCCGCGCGAATGAATTCGATATTCTGACCAGCTTTACTCAAAACTACTCCGCGGGGACTTATTCCGGTGACGGAGACGATGCGTTTGATGATGGGCTGCGGATCGAAGTCCGTGCGGATGTCTTCGCCAGTGTCAAAGTCGGGATTTTTCTGACCCATTCTGCCAGCGATTTTCCGCTGCTGCCGATCGGTTTCAAGTTGATCGATATCCGCGTGAACCTGATCACCATTGGGTTTACGATTCCAGTGAATCCCGCCGACTACTCGGCAATCGTGCTAGGGAACCGAGGCGGCGACGGCGTGCTGACGCTGGTATTCCACGACGGCCAAGACACGGCACTGTATATCGGTGCCTCCAGTGCGCCCGATGATTCCGGTCGACAAAATATTGTGGTCTCTGGACGTCATTTCCACCAAGAATTCAACGACGTGGTTCGCATCGCAGGCGTCGGTGGGACAGGAAATGACAGTGTTTTTGTCATGCCGAATGTGTTTTTAAGCGTCGATCTGAATGGCGGTGCCGGCAATGACATCCTGGTCGGCGGTTCGGGCAACGATAAATTGGTCGGCGGTAGCGGCGACGATACCCTCGATGGCGCCGGTGGCAATGATACGCTGTGGGGTGACGACGAAGCAGGGATTCTCACCGGAGCAGATATTCTATTCGGTGGTGACGGAGCGGATACGCTTCGCGGTGGCGCGGGACCGGACATCATTCGCGGTTGGCGAGATGATGATGATATCGATGGCGGCGACGGCGACGATCTTATCGATGGCGGTGCGGGCAACGACACGGTCCAAGGTGGCACGGGCGTCGACATTATCCTGGGCGGTATCGGTCGCGACACGCTTCGCGGCGGTGCTCAACGTGACCGCATCGAAGGCGGACGCGATGCCGACACACTGTACGGCGACGATGACGACGATTTGCTGTTTGGCGGTTTCGGTAACGATACCATCGACGGTGGCGCAGGCGCCGACACGCTGTACGGCGAACAACACAATGACTTGCTACAAGGTGGATCCGAAAACGATACGCTCGATGGCGGTTTGGCCAGCGACCGGATCCAAGGAGGCGATGGCGACGATTTGATCAAATCACGCGATGGCAACGATATCCTCGATGGCCAATCCGGTGACGATACCTATCAAGTGCTGTTCGTCGCTGGAAAAGCCAACTCGCTGATCCAAGTCGTCGAGAGCGGGCCGGCCGAAGACACCGATATCTTTGTCGCCATCGGGACGCTGTTTGATGACCACTTCCTGTTGCGAGCCAGCGTCAGTGGGTCCAACGCGTTTGTTGCGATGCTGAGCGACCCCGATCACGCCCCGACCGATCCAGCCTACGATCCCGCCGTCCAGCGAATCAACTACCTTGGCGTCGAGCGAATTGTTGTTAACGGAGGCCTTGGCAACGATTACTTTGCCGCCGACGATACCGCCGCCGAAATCACGCTCAATGGCGAAGGGGGCGAAGACACCTTCCAAATCGGACAATTGTTCCGCAGCCAACGCAACGAAGAAGACGCCAACGTTTCGGTCGACGATGTGTTTGCCACGATCGAAACCACTCGCGGTTTCCTGTCCAACGGCATCAGTTCGCCGATGACCGTTAATGGCGGACTTGGCGATGATCGCTTTGTCGTGTTCCACAACAAGGCCGTGTTGTCACTCAACGGGGACGAAGGGGACGACGATTTCGAAGTCCGAGCGTTTGCACTAGTCGGTTCACGCGAACCCGAACGAGCTCGCACTGACATCACCGGCGGTGCCGGGGCGGACCTTGTGCAATACGCCGTCAATGCACCGGTTCATATCAACGGAGGCGACGGATTTGACACGCTGACTGTGATTGGGACCGAATTCGGCGACGATTTTGTTATCACCAATGCCGGGGTTTACGGTGCCGGATTGACGATCGATTTCACTAACATTGAATCGCTACGCGTCGATGGTGCCGAGGGCAACGATCGCTTCTTTGTGCAAAGCACCTCGGTCACGTTCTTGACCGAATTGTTTGGTGGGCTTGGCGAAGACACGTTCAATATGTCGGGCGACACACCGCCGGTGGTTAGCAACGATTTGCTTGGCCACAGTGGGATCATCGCCAACGATGTCACCTTTTCGAACGATTTGCGCTACCAAGATTTGAAGCTGTTCGGCGTTTCCACTAACGTTGCCGACAACGATGAACCGTTTGTCTCGATTCGCACTAGTGGTGGATCGAGCATCATCAGCGAGACGGCATCGACGGATGATGCATCGCTGCTGGATTATTACGAAGTCGTGCTCACAAGGGCCCCGCTGCTTGGTTTTGATGTGCTCGTCAAAGCACTCGCCCCGCTGCCGAGTCCCGACCGACGCGAACTTGGTGCACTGGCATTCCGTTTGACCAGTCCGGCGAGCGGAGCGGAAGAAAAGGCCGATGGTTCGGCCGTGACCCTGCGATTCACCGCCGATAACTGGATGATCCCTCAGCGAGTGGAAATTCGCGCCGACGGGGCAACCCAAGAGGACACGGGGCTGTTGTTCACGCGACCTGAATTGTCCGAAAGTGCATCGTTCACTTACAACGACGCCGCTTTGGAAGGAAAACAGTCCGCGGTCGTCAACCACTTAGTCGTTTCCAGTGCGGCGTCGATCGAGGGCAAACCGCTTGCTGTTGTCGATCAACCGACGATCACAATTGCCACCAACGAACCGTTCTACAAATTCCTGGGCGAAACCATTCGTGTCACCTTAGCCGACGGCGTGACCGTGCAAGAACGCCGGGTCCAAGACGCTCGATTGGTCGATGGAAACATGCAGTTGACGGTCGATCGATCGTGGTTGGCCGTTAGCCAGATACCGGATGCGACAAGCACCTACTCGATCGACCTCGACGGCACCACGCTGGCGGGCAACCCGTTGTCGGCTGTCAATGCAACCTTCTCGGTCGCCGATCCGCTGGATCCAGCCAATCCGTTTCTGGACAACGTTGATGATCTGCTCGGTCGCCAAGTCACGATCGTGGACGGTCTGGGTACCGGGCAAAGTCGATTTATCACGGGCGCCGAGGGCAAGGTCACGTTGACCGGGACGCAAACCGGAATCTATACAGGTCGCCCCGCCTCGTTCGCATTGGATTTGACCGACGGCAACCAGCGAGTGGATGTGACCTCGGGTGCTGTTTTGAATATCGCGGTAAGGGGTGACTTTGACCAGACTCACGAAACTCTGACCGTCAATATCGATGGCACCGATGTCGGAACGCTCTTCCAGGGTAGCGAAGGACGATGGTATTCAACGATGACGGCATTGATTCATCTGACCCAAACGCAACTGCAGACGATCCTTGACGACGGCCAACTCGATCTGACGTTTACGCCGTCCGCTCGCGTTGGCAATTTCGATGCTAGTTATGGTGCGTCACGGGTGTCATTCGACCTGCAATTCACGGCCGATGCGGGTTCAGCGGCGTTCCACAAAGGGATCCTTGGCGATCTGAAGCTAACGCTCGACCGAGGCTGGAAACAAGGCGATTCGCCCGATGTCGACAGCAAATTCCAAATTCGCATCGACGACGCATTGATTGGAAAGGTCACGGGGATTGACGAAAGCCCGGTGGGGTTACCAGTCGATTCAAGTTTCCCTGCGGAATTGGATACGCGGACAACCTTTACCGCCAGTGCTTCGGACTTTACCAAATCGGAATTCGGTCCCGAAGGCTTGCGTGGCGCTACGATCGAAATCGTCGGCGGTCCGGGTGCTGGCCAGCAGCGTTTGGTGCTGGGGGCGTTGAACAGCACGACGTTGATATTGAATGGAGATTGGCGAACCAATCCGGTCGCCGGAGAAAGTTTGTATCGGATCGCTCGCTACGACGGGTTGGCAGTAGCGAGTGTCGGTGTGGAAATTCACGACAACGACGAAGCCAGTTTGATCGTCGATGAGACCAAGGGGATTAATTCCACCGCATCCGGGTCGATCGTTGACGATTTTGACACCATCACCTCGGTGATCGAAGGAGGTGACGGTGATCACTTGGGCGAACGCGACGTGGTGCTGGTCAAACTTTCACGCCAACCCACCGCGGCGGTGAACGTCACGCTGCAATACGATGGCACCCAATTGGTGCTGCAAAAGCTGGACGGTAGCCCCATTGCTGCAAATGTGCTGACATTCAATTCCACGAACTGGAACATCGCTCAACAAGTCGTCGTGGTCGCCTCGCATGATCTATTGCGAGAAGGTTTTCATACCAATCTGATCCAATTTGTTACGACTTCGGCGGACGTCGATGCGGTGCTCAATAAGACCGATGATTTTAAGATTGCCGATGGGGAATCGGTTGAGTTTGTCG
>CAXBHV010000348.1:0-6709 GCA_963974855.1 uncultured Rhodopirellula sp.
TTCGCTGAAGAACCGTCACGATTTGAGATCATTTTGGTCGATGACGGCAGTATGGACCAAACCTATGTCAATGCAACGGCAGCCGCCGACGCATCGGGTTTGCCCATCCATATCGTCTCGCTCTATCGCAATTTTGGCCAAACGGCAGCGATGCAGGCAGGAATTGATGCGGCCAAGGGTCGGCTGATCGCAACGTTGGATGGAGATCTGCAGAACGATCCCGCCGACATTCCGAAAATGGTTGCCCACTTGGAAGCCAATGACTTGGATCTATTGGTCGGTCGCCGCAAAAAACGCCAAGACGGTTTGTTCCTGCGGCTAGTGCCTTCGTGGATCGCCAATCGCTTGATTGCCAAAGTGACCGGAGTGCAGATCCGCGATTATGGCTGCAGTCTAAAAATTTACCGTACCGAGGTGATCAAACAGGTCAAATTGATAGGCGAGATGCACCGCTTCATCCCAGCTTGGGTTGCCGCAGTGACTCATCCATCACGGATCTCCGAAATCGACGTCCGTCACAGTGCACGCCAGTTTGGCACTTCCAAATACGGCATTTCAAGGACGATTCGCGTTGTCTTGGACCTATTGTCGGTATTGTTTTTCATGAAATACCGTGCGCGTCCTGGCCACTTTTTCGGCAGCCTCGGCATCTTTGTGGGGGCAATTGGGATGGCGATGCTTGGCAGTCTTGGGGTTGCCAAATTTGCTTTCGGCCAAGACATCGGCACCCGGCCGATGCTGTTGATCGGTGCGATCGCCTCGCTCTCGTCACTGCAACTGATTTGCTTTGGCGTGATGGCAGAAATGTTGTCGCGGATCTACCACCAATCTTCGACCCAGCCCGGTTACTTCACGCGTCATCACCACGCCACGCTTGCTGCAGACGCGATGCAATCGACACAGGATTCGATCCACAGCGACCGCACGAACGAAGTTGCAAACCAAGCTCTCGCCACTCCGCGCGATTATGTGTTGCCGCTTCACTCATCCAAATCAAAGACCTCTCCTGAAAAACGAGCTGGCTGAGCCAATGCTGGATTGGATTCTTAAAAAACGACATCGCTTTTTGCTGGTCTTGCTTGCCTATTTTGGTTTGCACGTGGTCATCCGCGTTTGCATTTCGGGCTCGCTTGACTTTGACGAATCCGAACAAGCCTTTCTGTCTCAGTGGCTTTCGCTTGGCTACAACAGCCAACCGCCGCTTTACACATGGATGCAAACCGGATTATTTCAAATTTTCGGCTACGGCGTGATGCCGCTCGCCTTGCTAAAAAACGTCCTGCTGGCGCTGACGTATCTGTGTGTCTTTGGCACGGTACGAAAAGCGACCGGAAACGCCGCGATGGCGTTGGTTGCTTCGCTCGCGATGATGAGCATCCCGCAAATTGCTTGGGAAAGCCACCGCGATCTCTCGCACACCGTTGCAGTCACATTTGCCGTTAGTCTGCTGGTTTATTGCGTTGTTTCGCTGCGTCACCAACCGCATTGGATGTGGTACATTGCCATCGGTTTGACGTGTGGTTTCGGTTTGATGAGCAAGTACAACTTTGCGATCGTGATTTTTGCAGTGATGGCCGCCGCGATCTCGGTGCCAAGTTATCGCCGTTGTCTACTTGATCGTCGTTTGATCCTGTCCGTGGTCGTTGCCGCCGTGTTGATTTCACCGCACGTCTACTGGGCAGTCGATCACCTTCAGCTGGCGTCATCGAAAACGATCTCGACATTGACCACCGAGCAAACAGATCATTGGGGCAGCAATGTGGCTCGCGGCATCTATGCATTAGTCACTTCGACATTGGCATGCTGCATATTGACACTGGCTATCTTTGCGATCGCTTTTCGTGATTCCTTAAAAAAAATCTATTTGCAGTGGAAATCGAACACGGAATCTGCAGACGCGACCACTCTGTTGGTGGAACGTTTTCTATTGGTCGTCGGCGTGTCGTTGGTGCTACTCGTTCTGTCGGGATACGCACTGGAATTCAAGAACCGCTGGATCCAACCGTTTGCTTGTTTGTTTCCCGCCTATTTGATGCTTCGCGTGGGACGTTACGCAACAACCGATCGTGTTGCCATGAACCGAGTCTGTATCACTGCGGTAACCTTCATGGCGGTGGTGTTGATCGCGATCGTCGCCAGACCGATGTTTGCCCAGAAACGAAACAAATTTATTTGGCTGAATATTCCTTATCCCGAGTTTGCGAAAACAGTCGAGGATCAGATCGGCGAGGCACCTGCGATCATCATTACGCCTCACATGCACTGTGCCGGAAACCTAAAACTTCAATTCCCTGAATCGTTGGTCATTGCGATGGATCAACGGCACTTGGTCGACAGCGAATCGCTACTAAAAATCATTGCTCGCGGAAACCAAACCGTGATCGTGGCAACCGATGAATGCATGCCACATGACCACGATCGATTGAGCGAGTTCGCGATCGAGATTGTTGGGCAACCCACCGACCGACTGTATTGGCAGAGCAATCAGTACCGCTACCTTTACGGCGATGAATCGGCCAAAACGACTCTCGGCTTCGCCCGACTCGAGCACTCGGTTGACCCGATCGCCGCGATCTATGATCCATTGTCGGCAAGCGATCGAATCGGTGCATTGCCCATTGAAACTCAATCGCGTTGATGGCATTTCCGCACTGCTCTTGTCTTGCTCGGCTTGAATTTGGATAGTGATCGTTCGGCACACGAGTTTCGGGATTGAATTAACGTCGCAATTTGGCGACCTTCGAGCTGAATCGCTGTCGGATGATCACCTCGCTAAACACCTCTCCTTATAGAACGACCGGATAGATCGTGACCAAGATTGATCGATACATCCTGATTTTATTCCTCCGCACGGTGTTGGTCTGTTTTTGCTCCATCGCGGGTATTTTTATCGTTTTCCACGCATTCACTAGCCTGGACGACCTCGTTCGCCAAGGTCGCACCGATGGTGGGCTGGTACGAGTGATGTTGCGGTATTACGGTCCCTACATGCTGTTGCTGTTTGATTGGACCGGAGCAATCATCGTGCTGATGTCGCTGCTGTTTACGATCGGATGGCTCCGCCGAACAGGTGAATTAACCGCCACACTTTCGGCAGGCATCTCGCATGGACGGATATTGCGTCCGATGCTGGTCGCGTCATTTTTGATCATCATCGTTCAATTGGGCAATCGAGAATTCTTGTTACCTCATTACCGCGACGCGCTGGCGATGAAGGCCAAAGAAATGGAACAGGAATCAGAACAACCGATTCTGCCTTGTTACGATTTGACTAACCAGATTCTGATCGAGGGAGCTTCGTTACTACCACGTAGCAAACGAATCAATTTCCCGAGCTTTCGTCTCGATGGTGACTTTGCCGGATTCGGCGACTTGATCACGGCGAAATCGGCACAGTGGAGCGAAGCGACCGAAGATCATGCCGAAGGCTATTTGGTGAGCGGGATCAAGCGTCCTGAAAACATCGCGTCCCTCGCCTCAGTGGGCACGGAACACCGGTTGGTGATTTTGACGCCCCATGACCATCCATGGCTGAAACCGAATGAGTGCTTTATTGCGACGACGATCAATTCCGAGTTTTTACAAACCGACCAATCAACATCGCGTTTGGTTTCGATTGCAGAAATTGCTTCGCGAGTCAAAAATCCGGCAGTGCATAGCAGTATGAGTGTCGAAGTTCTGCTGCACGAGCGGATGGTCCGTCCGCCATTGGATTACGCCCTGGTGTTGCTGGGGCTCCCCATCGTGGTCAATCGACGTGGCCGCAACTTGTTTTTGATGATTGCCGTGGCAATCGGCACGGTCTTGTTCTTCTTCGGAATCAAGACCCTGTCCGGTGCGATGGGGGGAAGTGGTTATTTGTTATCGCCCGCGATGGCCGCTTGGGTACCCCTGTTAGTGCTCGGACCGATCGCCTACGTCCGATTTCGCGAAGTCCAGACCGAATGAACCCTTCGGACATTTCGGTCGTCATTCCCACGTTGAATGAATCCGCAACCATCGAACACGCAGTCCGCTCGGCAACTCGCGCCGGAGCAACCGAAGTCATCGTATGTGACGGCGGAAGCCAGGATGAAACGATGTCGATTGCCACCGCCGCAGGCGCGACAAAGATTGTTCGTTCCATCCCCGGACGCGGTATTCAACTGAATGCAGGCGCCGTGTTCGCCAGTCGCGAAGTCGTACTATTCCTGCACGCCGACAATCTGCTCGGCGAGTCCTGTTTGCAACAAATCTGTGACGTTCCCGACGTGGTCTGGGGAGCGTTTAAACAGCGGATCGATCATCCTCGATTTGCCTATCGCATGATCGAGAAAGGCAACGCGGCGCGAGTTCGTTTTCGCGGGATGGCGTTCGGTGATCAAGCGATTTTTGTTCGCCGACATATTTATAAAGAAGCCGGCGGCTTCGCAGAAATCGAGTTGATGGAAGACGTCGCGTTCTCGCGGGTCATGCGAAAGATCGCCAAGCCCGTGTTACTTACGGGGCCTGTCACGATCAGTGCACGTCGCTGGGAACAACGTGGCATCGTCCGGCAAACACTGCGAAATTGGAATCTGCAATGCCGCTATCGCCTGGGCGCATCACCGAGACGACTGGCCAAGCTATATCGGTAATTGTGGGATAGGCTTCCAGCCTGTCAAAACATGAATCGACAGGCTGGAAGCCTATCCCACATTTCAACTTGCTCGCGGATGCGCCTTCTCGTAGACCGACAATAGATTGGCGGCACTAACGTGCGTGTAGATTTGGGTCGTGGCCAAACTTTTGTGACCCAATAATTCTTGCACGCTGCGGATATCAGCGCCGCGATCAAGTAGATGCGTCGCGAAACTGTGCCGTAATGTGTGAGGGCTCGTGCGTGAATCGAGCCCCACGACGGCGATGTGTTTATCGAGCATTCGTCCGACACTTCGAGTCGTCAGAATATTTCCAAATCGATTGACGAATACCGGAGCGTCGCGGCCGAGTTGTTCGGTCTTGGGATCGCGAATCCGACGCTGCTCGTATTTCTTGATCGCTTTGATGGCAAACGACCCGAGCGGACTGATGCGTTCTTTGCGTCCTTTACCACGGACCCGCAGGATCTGTTCATCAAAATCCATATCGCGATCACGCAAAGCGACCAATTCGCTAACACGCAAACCGGCCGAATACATCGTTTCCAACATCGCTCGATCGCGAAGTCCCGCAGTGTCGCCGCCCGGCGGAGCGAGCAGCAAGCGGCCGACCTCGTCGTTACTCAACACATGAGGCAATTTGCGTTGCCGCCGTGGATTGCGAAGCGGTTTCGCTGGGTTGCTGGTCGCGATCCCTTGCCGCATCGCAAATCGATAGAAACTGCGAAGCGACGCCAATTTGCGAGCAATCGTGGTCCGCGCATAGCCGGCTTCTTGTAGTGCCGCTTGAAAGGTACGCAGCTCTTGCGGCGAAAGCGATTCCGGTTTTGGAACCTTGCCGCGAGTGGCGCGAAACCACTCGACCATCGCAAACAGATCTTCTCGGTACGCTTTGATCGTCAGATCCGACGCATTGCGTTCGGTCGCCAAGTACCGCAAGAATTGAGTGATCGCGCTTTGCATAAAGTGCAGTGGGGGTCTTAGTAGAAGTCGTCGATTGACAAGCTGTCAAATTCTTCGCTAGCAAGCATGTCATCTTCAGTCGGAACCGCATCACGAATTTTGCGGCTCAACATGGCTGCGTCATACCACGAAAACTCAAGATCGGGATCGGCTGCGAATCGAGCCAATTGACGCAGCGTCTCGTCGCGATTTTGATCGTCGAACAAGAAGATGAACTTCTCTTCGCCTTTGACCAGCGCTAAAACATTGATTTCCTGATCCATTGAAGCAAGTGTCCATTTGCTAGTCACAACGCCGATGCCAAACAGCCGGGGTTACCCGACTTACCTGGCTTTCAGTATCGGCTTAGCGGCCACCGCAAGATGAGGTCCCTTGCGTCACTTCCACCTCGTGATTCGAGCATTTCTGAGATGTGGACGTGACAACAGAAACGAATGAAATCATCGCTACGTTTTAAATAACCCTGCCAACCTCCCGAACGCGCATCATCGCCCGTTTCAACGTAATCGGCGAGCCGATTTGTGAAATAAGTGTCATCTCCGCGATAGATTCGTGTGTGGGTTAACACCGGATCGTGATTCACAATCGGGGTGGGTCGCACAGGCGAAGGTGGGTCCGGGATCAGGTCGGTCGGCTCGGGCCAATTTGCTGGCAACGGTGCTTCGGCCAATTGGTCTCGGAACAATCCCAAACCAACCTCTTCGGCGGTCGGAGCACCTGGATAGCTCGGGCCATACTGGCCTTGGCCCATCGCTTGGTTCTCGACATATGAATTGCCGTCCAAAGAAGGAGGCGGTCCTAATTCCATCGCATCGATTTGCGAGTCATCATTGACACTAGGGGGACGAAGCTGGTTTCCGTCAAGCGGCATTTCCGCGGAGACACGGTGCAGATTGCGTTGGGAAACTGCGGCAGGCTCATCCCCTGAGAGCGGCGATTGAGTTTCCAGCTGGCTGCGGGCAAGTTCGAATTCGGCTTCGCGAACGATCCGACGCGGAATCTCTTTCTCTTTGTCGGTACCCCACGGCAAGCCGTAACCTGCTGGGATCGGATGGAATCCTTCGTTGGCCGCATACCAATGAACGGTCATCGCCATTCGCGGCGGATAATACGCCTGAAAATCGGTG
>CAXBHV010000349.1:0-6698 GCA_963974855.1 uncultured Rhodopirellula sp.
CCACCCCCGATCCTATCGATCTTGATTACGCCAAGGAGTCGACCGACATGGTACTTGATTACCTCAACGAAACTCGTGATCAACCCGATCAAGAGTTATTGGAAAAACTGAATTGGAGCGAAGATGATATGCAGCGGTTTGTCGATCGTTGGAAATCCGTTCGCGAACTGGATGCGGCCAATCCGAACGATCCGAATGCCAAGAGCGAATTGACCGAAGCGTTAGAAAGTTTGGGGATGCGTCCCCCGACGCGAGCCACCAGCCAACGTCGTGAGCAAGCCGATGCGTTGCGAGGACTGCGTGATGCCGGCAACCGAACGCCACCGCCCGCGGCCTACCAAGACGCCTTCGACTCCTTCCGTCGAGCCATCGGCGGAAAGTAGTGGGTCTTGCTAAAGATCCTTTCGCCGTCGCATCCTGCCGAGTAACTGTAGGGCCGGTTCCCACCGGCCCGTTTGTGATCGGCCGGTGGAACGGCCCTACTCAAACATCTCGTCAAGCTGCTCGATGTACTGCAGTGCCTCTTCGGGCTCTTCCACCTCCGCTCCTGGGACACGCCCCGCTCGGTCGCAATCGCCCAGCAGGCATAAGTCCTCGAACCACGGGTGAGCGGCAAGTCGTTTACGACGTCGCGCCCCGATCGTACGGTCCTGGATCTTATGCATCTCCATGTGATGCTCGATCAGCCAGACCGTTCGCTCGCTAATGAATCCCTCGAGTGCTTCCAGACCGCTGGCGACATGATCGTCCGGATCAATCGCCTTGCCGACATCATGAAGTAGCGCCGCCAGCAAAAACTCTTCATCGTACGGCATAATGTCTTTCGCCAGTGCAAAGACTTGCATGCTGTGAAATAACGCATCCCCTTCCGGATGGTATCGCGGGCTTTGCCGAACGTTTTCCAGTGGCACCAGCAGCGACAGAAACACGTTGGAGCGATCGGGGCACGCGTCCATCGTCAGCAATTGCTCGGCTTGTCCGTTTGCATCGACGTCATGTTCCATCGCAATCACACGTTCCAGTTCCCCAATCCCGGCCCGTTCGATCGGTTTGCCCGTGATCGAACTGCGGAAATTGAACCCTAGCAGGGACGGGTGGTACACCGTCAATTCGACGGGGAATTGGTCTCGTACATGCAGGTGGGTAAACACGCGTTGCTCGCCATTCTTTTCGACTCGCTTGCGCTGCATGTGATAGAAGACGCCCTGCTCATCCAGCACGATGGCAATCGATTGAGGCGAAGCGGCAAAGACGTGGATGTCGATATCCGAGCCTTCGCGGATACTGCCGGTCAGCACGCTGCCGATCAATTTGGGATGAAACGGAGTCAGTTTTCGCAGCCACCATGCGGCCCGCAGTCGCATCTCCAGCAGGCGTTTGGAATACCCCTGGTCGAACTTGTTCCCGAATTTCGGCGTTGGTAGGCAAGTCGGCTGGCTTGATCCAGCCTTTGTAGATTCGACGGGCCGCTTTTTGTTTTGCGTGAAAGTATTCGCTACATTCGCGAGAGTACATCAAGCGTGCCGCTTCCCAAGCAATTTGGCGGCGAAGTTTTGGCGATGACATTCAGGAGGTTTGACGATGCAAACCGAGAAAGATCGAGCAAAGAAGTGTTAAGTCAGTTCTTCAGTTTTCGTGGTTTCGCCCCAGCTGTCAAGATGTTTTTTTAAAGTCTTATTGTCTCAGACGCTCCATCCGCTTCTCGGGCAACGCCAATTGTCCTTGGGCAACTGCGACATAGTCAGAAGGTTATTCCGGCGCTGAAGGCGTTGGCTCGATCGATTTCATAAACTCTTCGGTCGCCATTTCGTCAATTCGAACATGGTGATCGCGGAGTGGTGGGAATAATTTTCCTGCTGCAGTTTCGAACTTCAGCTTTTCTGTGTTGCGAAGTGGCATATGACAATCAACACAGTTTTCAACAATTCGGTCACCAATCTGTTCCGCCATGCCGCAATGCTGCGCGTCGTGGCATTCCATGCATCGCTGCGAGAAAAGCCGCATGTTACCTCGCTCCTGCTGGTGTGGATTATGGCAATCCGCACAGGTCATCTCCGATTCTTGGAAACATTTGCTCCGCGACAATCGATTGAGCTGATTGCTGGTGTGGACGCGGTTCTCATCGAGGTACGCCTTGCTCATCTCGAAATGATCGGTCACACGATCGCCGGGCCGAAAAGCAAAAGGCGTTGTCTTTTGTGGGGCCGTTCCCGAGTGGCATTGCCCACAGATGTCTAGTTGCTGTTGACGCGTCAATTGTTGAGGGTTCGTGATTGCCTTGGCCTCAAGCGAATCTGGGTTCGCTCGGTGAAATGAGACGTGCTCGCGTGCGGGGCCGTGACAACGCTCGCAGGAAACCCCAAAGATAAGCGAACCAGGTGTGTAGTGATTGCTGCCTTTGCGGACGTCGGCGTAGGTCGTATGGCATTCAACGCATCGAGAGGGAATGGGCCGGGCATACGCCGCATCACCGTCAATATAGCCTGGACTGTTTACCCAGCGATCAGGGTCGGTAAGGTACGTAACGTTGTGCTGATAGAGTTGGTCGCCGTGCCAGTAAAGATAGGACTCGCCCATCTTGGCGGAGCCAAATGCAATTTGCATCGGTACTTCGAACCGCCATCCGTAAAAATTTACTCTCTGGAATAACTGGTTGTTGCGTTTGACCATGCTGAAAGCCACATTCGGGTCGACGGTCAGCATCTTGTTCCGTCCTTCGTTGAACGGCCCATGAACCGTTTCAGGGCTTGCCAGTCGACTGGTTTGGAAATGCGCTGTCTGAACGAATGAATCAAATTTTTCTGCGTGGCATTCACGGCAGGATTGCGGTCCAACAAATCCAGGGTTTTCGTTTACCGGCTCGGTATCGGTGCTGGCTTTAGCGACTTTTCCCGGTGCGAAAGGTATTTCGACACCCACATCGGCTCGTGGGTAGCCAACAAACCAATAACCATCCTCTGCGACCCAGGCACTTAGGAACTCGTTAGGCAGTGGTTCACCAAGCCCACGATCTGCCAACGCCGCCAGGTCGAATTCCCCTGTTTGAGTGTCTTGGGGTGGCTCATCGAGAGTGAGTTGCTTCTCCCGCTTTAGCAGTCGCTGAGCTTGCTCGTTGTCGCCCTTGCCAAGCAGCATCCAAACGAAAGTCGATATCAAAATGATACCGGCAATTACGACGAACCACTTACGTTGCAATTTGATGCTCCCCTGGAACTCAGTGTTCTGTTCGTCCGGCTACTCGACCGCGTCGCCCCCGTGAGAAAAGAGATCCGTTTGACCTGTAGGGAGTGCAGACGTTCACATTGTACACTACGCCAGACTCATGCTCCACGCATGAGGGGATCTCGACGTCGTGCGATCCATTTGAACAACATCGCCCACCACGAAGGCATCTTCACCACGGTCCCCGCTCAGTCTTCCCATTTTCCTATCTCCATTTTCCTACCAAAGATTTCCCCTTGATACAGGCGATGCTGCGAAAAATAATTCAGAGGAATCAGCCATTGCCTAATGGATCCTCGTCTACGAACCACTTGAGTAGAAAATTTTGGCTTGGTTGGGCAGCAACTGATTGACCGCGACGTGTTCCACGGAGGTTTCGGGTAGCGAGTCGAGTAGCAACTCGCCGGTGGGCTCGATCGTGATCGGGGCGGCGTCTGTTTCGTTCGTTGTTAGTCGCGAATAGACCGTCGCGGTTTCCGTCCCTTGCACGTAGCGAATTTGATACAAACTCGAATCGCTGTCGTAATGCGTTTCGATGTTCGCATCGCTCAATAGCCCCGATGCTCGCCACTGCTTCCTCAGCTCAATCAGCGATTGATACCAATGCCACATACTCAGGTTCCCATCCTCTTGGGATTCCAGTTTCGAGGATCGGAATGCGGCCTCTTCGGTCGGCAATAGGCCTTCGGACCAATCGTGCTGCGGATACTCAAGCCGGCGTCCGTTGACCACCGCCTCTTGCAGCTCCGCATCCGTAAAGTCGACGAAGAATAAAAACGGCCGGGTCGAGGCAAACTCTTCCCCCATGAACAGCATCGGAATCGCGGGCGTTAGGCACAGCAGCGTCGCCGCCGACTTCTGTGTTGCCGGTGAGGTCAATTGATCCAGTCGTTTGGCTAGCGGATGGTTGCCAATAAAGTCGTGGTTCTGGATCGAATAAACCAGTCCGTGTGTTTCCGTTCGTGTTTCCGGCGTCTTGCGGCTTCGATCCTTTCGCATCGTTCCTTCGAACACAAATCCTTTTGACAGCGTTTGTGCCAAGTCGGTTCCAGAGCGATAGACGCGATTGGAAAGTTGCTCGCCCGGACGCACGACCGCAAACACACTGTGCAAGAAGTCGTCACACCACTGGGCATCAAATCCGATCCCGCCTTCGGCGAGCGGTCGATTCATTTCTGGGTCATGTACGTTGGATTCGGCGATCAATAACACGTTTCGGTTTGCTGCTTCGGACCAGCGCCGTACCGCATCGCTCATCTCCGCGACGATATGCGGATCATTGTCATCGCGGGTGCAGTGAATTGCGTCGACGCGGAGCCCGTCGATGTGAAACTCGTCGAGCCAGTAGATGGCGTTGGCGATCACGTAGCGACGGACTTCGCTGCCCCACTGCGGATCATCAAAATTCGGCGCGTCGCCCCACGGTGTGCCATGTTTTGCGGAAAAGTAGGGTGCAAACTCACCTAGATAATTGCCTTCGGGGCCAAGGTGGTTGTAGACCACATCGACGATCACCGCCAAACCCTTTTGATGAGCCGCATCGACGAGCTGTCTCAGTTCCGCAGGCGTTCCATAGTTGTGGTTCGGTGCGAACCAGTTAACGCCATCGTAGCCCCAATTCCAGCGACCCGCCGCGTCGGCCAGTGGCATCAATTCGATCGCGGTGACGCCAAGTTCGACCAGTTCATCGAGTCGCTCGATCGCACTGAGAAACGTGCCCGACGGTGTGAACGCGCCGACATGCATTTCATAGAGGATCAAATCGTCTCGCTCGACCGATTGCCACTGCGAATCGGTCCACTCGAATGCGGGATCGACCACTTCGCTAGGGCCATGCACCCCGAGAGGTTGATAACGGGACACGGGATCAGGCCGCTGTGGACCGTCGTCACAGCGGTAGAAATAACGCTCCGATGGTCCGCAACCCTCCACGAGCCCCATATGGTATCCGTCGGCATTTTTTTGCAATTTAACTTTGCGGTCTTGGCCGATCAGCTCGACTCCGACCTGGTCTCGCTCGGGTGCCCAAACGACAAAACGTGTCTGATTTTTTCCGACCAGCGTCGCCCCGAGCGATTGGTGGGGGGCGTCGTTTTCCCAGTCGATAAGGGAAGATTCAAATTGCGAAGATAGCGAACGTTTCATGGTCACAATGGATCAGGTGTAAGAGAAAAACGGTTACACTGCTGCTACCAACTTCGGTAGTCTGTTCCCGCGGTGCAATCCCCTCATGTTTACAACTTCGGTTCACGGGTTTCTTATTAGCAGCCTGCTCGTTTTGCTTCCAGCTTGTGCCCCCCACTGTTCCGCCGCCGAGCCCACTACCACGAAGTCCACTGAGTCTGTGAAAATCCGCGTCGCGACTTTTAACGTTTCGCTGTATGGCAAAAAGGCTGGGGAGGTCTACGAGCGGCTAATTGACGGACGTGATCCGAAAGCAATCAAGCTTGCTGCGATTGTGCAAACGGTGCGCCCCGATGTGCTGCTTGTCAACGAAATTGATTATGAACCCAATGCGGCAACCGCTTTGTTGCTCGCCGAAGAATATTTTTCGATAGCCAAGTCTGGCCGCAGCCCGATCGAGTATCCCTATATTTATGCAGCGGCGAGCAACACGGGGATCGATTCGGGATTGGATTTGAATGGCAACGCAGCCTCCGGCGAAGCCACCGATGCGTGGGGTTACGGCGTTTACCCAGGTCAGTATTCGATGGCGATTTTCAGTCGCTTCCCCATCGACCAAAAAAACATTCGCACATTCCAGAATTATTTGTGGTCCGAATTACCGGAGGCGAATCGGCCGCGCGATCCTGAAACACAAAAGCCGTACTACGAGGACCGAGTGTGGTCAAAGTTGCGGTTGTCGAGCAAGAATCATCTGGATGTGCCGATTCAAATTGGTGATACCACGATTCATTTGTTGGCAAGCCATCCGACACCGCCGGTGTTTGATGGTGCCGAGGATCACAATGGTTGCCGCAATCACGATGAGATCCGATTTTGGCTGGACTATATCGACAACCCGGACGCGGCCTATTTGCAAGACGATGCAGGGAACAGCGGAGGTCTGACGCCAGATGCAGCCTTCGTCATCCTTGGCGACCTGAACGCCGATCCAGCCGACGGTGACGGTAAACAAGACGCAATCCGGCGATTGCTCGGCCACTCTCGGGTTCGCGACCCCAAGCCAAGCTCGGCAGGTGCGGCGGAAGCGATTGCAAAAAACAAGGTCAATGACAAACACGTCGGCGATCCTAGGCTGGACACTGCCGACTTTGGCAGCAGCGGTCATTTTCGCGTCGATTATGTACTGCCGAGCAAGTCACTAAACGTGGTGGATGCCGGCGTGTTTTGGCCCCAACGTCAAGATCCGCAGCGTGAATTGATCTCGGCGAGTGACCACCGCATGGTGTGGGTCGAAGTCGAGGTACCCTAATGCGTAAACGTGTGCTGTTGATGATCAGTTCGATGCGCGG
>CAXBHV010000350.1:0-6696 GCA_963974855.1 uncultured Rhodopirellula sp.
CGGCCGTATGGGGATTTACGAATTACTGGTGACCTCGGACACGATTCGTCAACTCGCACAAGACCGCGCCAGCAGCTGGGATATCCGCAAAGAAGCGGTCAAAAACGGCATGCGTACGCTGCGAATGGACGCCTGGGACAAAGTCATCGCGGGTCAAACCAGTGTGGATGAAGTGCTTCGCGTCACCAAGGGCGAAGCAATCGCGTAGTCTCCTCGGGCAACTCAATCCTTTCAATTTCAAATCGAAGATCAAAGCAGGTAAGCAGGAATCATCAGGTGAAATCCCATTAGCCGCTTGGGCGCTAGCCCCGGTTGAACGTGGGAACCGTGGCTAGCGCCAAAACGGCTAATAAACCGGATGACTTATGCCAGTTTGCTTCCTATCAAAAACTCTTAAATCGCCTCGCCCCAATGCCAACCTTTGCTTACACCGCACGCGATTCGACCGGCAAACAGGTCAACGGAACCGTCGAAGCGGGAACGGAGCGCGAAGTCACTTCGATTCTGTCCGAACAGTCTTTGTTTCCTGTCAAAGTTAGCGACGTTGCCAAAACTAAATCGCCCACGCTGGGCAGTCTGTTCAATCGCCGCCAAAAGGTGAACGGACAAACGATGGCGGTCTTCTACAGCCAACTTGCTTCGTTGCTGCGCAGTGGTGTGCCGATGATTCGTTCGCTGAACGTGCTCGGATCGCAAACCTCAAACGCCGTATTGAAAGAGGTCTTGCAGGACGTACGCGAACGAGTCGAAGAAGGTGAAACGCTCGGCCAGACGATGTCTCGCTATCCAGGCGTTTTCAGCGACATGGGAACCAACATGGTGCGTGCTGGGGCCGAAGGTGGGTTCCTGGAAGATGCACTTGATCGCGTCGGCACGTTCACCGAACTGCAAGAAGACCTCAAAGGCCGCACGGTTAGTGCGATGGCCTATCCCGTCTTCCTGTTTTCTGTCGGTACTGTGGTGATCGTCGCTCTGCTGGTCTTCTTCGTCCCCAAGTTCGACATGCTGTTTGACCGGCTGCGTCGCAAAGGCGAAATGCCGTGGGCAACCGAAGCACTCTTAAGCTTCAGCCAATTCCTGCAACAATGGGGCTGGTTGTTCCTGCTCGTGATGGTAGTCCTTTTGGTCTTGATCAAAATCAAACTCGACAGCGAATCGGGGCAAGAGTGGGCTGACCGTATCAAACTAAAAATACCCGTGCTCGGCGACATCTTGATGAATCTTGCCGTCGCTCGCTTCTGCCGCGTGCTCGGAACGTTGCTCGGTAACGGCGTTCCGATCCTGAGATCACTCGAAATTAGCCGCAGTGCAACCGGCAACCGTTTGCTGAGTAAATCGATCGCCAACGCAACTGAAAACATCCGCAGCGGGGAAAGTCTGGCGTCGCCGCTACGGGCGTCCGGCTACATGCCCGTCAGCGTGACCGAGATGATCAGCGTCGGCGAAGAAAGTAATTCGCTGGACCGAGTTCTGCCCGAGATCGCGGATTCGCTGGAAAAACGAACGTTTCGGCGACTCGATTTGTTCGTCCGCTTGCTCGAACCGCTGATGTTGCTGGTCATGGCTGTTTTGGTACTTGCCGTCGTCATGGCGTTGCTCGTCCCCGTCTTGAAGAGCAGTACGACGCTGTAGTCCCACCTCCGAATCCCCCCCGCCTGTTGACGGGCGATGCCCCGATTACGTCGGCATCGCCACATCGACGCTAGCCCCTCCTGGTTTTATGATGCAAACAATTGCTTGCCGGTACGTTGTTTTGGCCATTCTATTGCTCGGCATTCCGGCTTTTGCGTCGGAGCCGGGGCCAGTAACACTCTCAGCGCTGAAAACGGACACCTTCGATTCGATTGATGACTTGGTCAATCAAGCGATCGAGCAACATAAACTTCCTGGCGCCGTGGTCACGATCGGTTATCAAGGTAACGTGGTCTTCCAACGCGCGTACGGACATCGGCAACTCGAGCCGACGCCGATTCCAATGACCGTCGACACGGTGTTTGATCTAGCTTCGTTAACCAAACCGATTGCGACTGCCACCAGCGTGATGATGTTTGTTGATAAAGGCCTGGTCGACTTGGATGATGCCGTTTCAAAACATTTACCCGAGTTCGGTAACCACGGCAAGGAAGAGATCACGATCAAACAGTTGCTGCTACACACCAGCGGACTGACTCCTGACAATGCGATGTCCGATTACGCCGACTCGCCCGACGCAGCGACGCGAAATGTCATGAACCTGGGGCTGAACTATACGCCCGGATCAAAGTTTCGCTACTCCGACGTCGGATTCATTGTGCTGGGGGAAATTGTTCGTCGCAAAACCGGCATGGACCTGAACGCGTATTCGCAACAAACCATCTTTGCTCCGCTGGGAATGAACGAAACGGGCTATAAACCGGCAACGTCACTGCAGCAGCGTGCTGCGACGACGGAGCAACGAGGCGGACACTGGATGCAAGGCGAAGTGCACGACCCGCGAGCCTACGCGCTGGGCGGTGTCGCCGGACATGCGGGACTGTTCAGCACCGCTGCGGATTTGGCCGTTTATGCAACCGCGATGTGCAACCGAGGAAGACTCGATGACACCATGATCGTCTCGGAGAAAACGTTTGCTGCGATGACCGCGTCGTACTCGGTGCCCGGCGATGCCTTGCGCGGTCTCGGCTGGGACAAACAATCCGGATACTCATCCAACCGAGGCAAGACGATGTCGTCTACCGCGTTCGGCCATGGCGGGTTCACTGGCACCGCGATGTGGATCGATCCCGAACTGAAACTCTATGTGATTTTCTTGAGTAATCGCGTTCACCCGAACGGCAAAGGCAGCGTCAATGCATTGGCTGGGGAGATCGGTACGATCGCTGCCGACGCGGTGAAGTAGCAAGCCACTGACATATTGACTCGGCAGTGGCTGATCGCGGAGCAGCGAAATGTCATGGACTCGATTAACGCCCGCAGCAGCAAACACGCATGTTGCTTAGCAGGTCATCCTGTGAGCCGACGGCGTTAGCCGCGGGCCTGTCAATATTTAGAAGGTTAGAAGGGGTGTGTCCGTCGCCCCGCCCGTTCAAGAACGCAGGGTGTCCAGTGTTTGTGCTTGTCGCTTCTACCCGTTAAACAAAGCACAAATCTCCGTCTCTTCGGTGTGTCGGCGGGCTGTGATTTACTTTCTCACGAAATGAACGAATCAAAACGATTTTGACAGCCGAATGAAGGACGGGCGAATCGTCCTTCTGAATTCATTCGTCTGTCCCACATTCGTCTGTCAGAAATCACGCGTCGCTGCCTACAACCCACTCATGCTCGCGTGCTCAACGACTGGTCGCCGGGCACACGCCTTCAATAAAGATGCCCGCGACTAACGCCGTCGGCTCACTTTTGAAAGGGAAAGCTATTTGGGGAGGTGATGTTGCGCTTGATGACAGGCTAGAAGCCTATCCCACAGTTGTTGCGGCTACTGGGGCAGGAATCGGCTTTCGATACAGGCCATGAGTTGCTTCAAGTGGGGCTCGGCGACTTGGTAGTAGACGCGGCGACCCTCCCGCTCGCTGGTGAAGAAACCACACCGCTGCATCAGCCGCAAATGCTCCGAGGCGACGTTGTCGGGGATCTGACAATCGGTGGCAAGTTCGCCGACCGTGTAGCGTCCATCCAACAGTAACTGGATCATCCGCAAACGCACCGGATGCGCGATCGTTTTCAAGCACTCCGCCGCTTCGGTGAACGCCGCACTGCCGCGAGTCGTCTGACGCACAGCAAGCTTGCCCGATTCGCGGGCAACCGGTTTCGCGGACGTCGATGTTGTTGATTTCTTTTTTGCCATCAATGATCTCCAACAACTAACGTATCGCGAGCTGACGAGGTGTCAATCGAAACCAAGGAATTTGTTAGCAAACAACGTGTCGGCCGGTGCCTACAGGGATTTGTGATTCCACCCGTCATTTTGGGCCTAATCGCCGTAAATTCTGGTGTTTTTCCAGGGCGGCCAGAATAGCCTGCTTTCGCTACAATGAGGTTGCTCGCTACGATTGCGGTGGCCCGCTCGATTGGCTGCATTGTTTCACCGCCTGGTTCATCTTCGCCTCGAGAAAGAAATGCATTTTCACGCTACCACGTTCCGTATGATCTTGATCTTCGTCCTGGTCATGCCTGCAATTGCCGGGTGGCACGCTGCGGCGATCGCACAGACGACTGCAGACGCTCCCAAGGCTGCCGAAAAAACGGAAGACTCAGCAAGCGAAGATCCGGAAATCAAAAAGTGGATCGAAGATCTCGGGGCCGACTCATTCGCCATGCGAGAGCGGGCAGCCAGCCAGTTGATGCAACGTGGAATCGATATACTGCCAGAATTACGCAGTGCGTCCGAGAAGGCAACGGACCCCGAAGTTCGCCTGCGTACGAATCAATTGGTTCGTCAATTGACCGAGGGCGATCTGCAAATTCGCATCGAAGCCTTCTTGGCCGGTGACGATATCGACTTTGATGGATGGCAGGAAACTCAAGACTTCATGGGGAATTCACCCAGTGTCCGCGAGATGTTCGTCGAACTGATGCTGGAACACCCTGAAATTACCAAGTCGCTGGCGGGGTCGCCTCGCGAGCGATTCATGGCGATGAACGCCTGTGCGGGGCGGGGACAAAACAAGAAGTTCGTTCAACTCGAAGTTCCCAGTCGCGCCGATGTGGTTGCTTTGTTGTTGCCGGCTAACGACCCCAACGTGCCTGTTAATCAGGACTTCGAAAGCTTGATGATTTCACTCTTGCGAAAAGAAGCTGCGAACAGCCTTCATCGTGACGTCCAACTTGGTGGCCCTGTCGACGCATTGGTTAGTGGATGGATCAACCGCAGCAGTCTGAATAATCGAGCGGAGATCTTGTTTTTTGCGATGAGCTGGGATCTTCATCAAGCATTACCCTTGGCACGACGTACGCTCGCGGAAGCCACCTCCGTTGAAACGATTGCGTTGGCATTGCAAACGGTCTCTCGCTTTGGTGACAAAGCCGACTCGGCATTGGTTGTCCCCCTGCTCGACGACACTCGAGTGGTCAGCGAGCGTGGCTTTGCACGCGGCGAAAAACTGACCACTCAATTGGGTGATGTCGCGATGGCGACGATCGCGTTGGTCAACGGTGTCTCGCTCTCGGAGGTCGGATTCACACGTGCGGAACGGCATCCCACGTTCAGCTTCTTGCTTGACGATTTGGGCTTTCCCGACAAGGCCGTGGAAGATGAATTGTCGCGAGAACAGGTCCGCGAGCGAGTCGACGTGCTGTTGAAAAACGATGCGAAGAAGCGAGAGCCAGTGCCCAGTTAATGGCATTTGCTGTATCGTCAGTCATTAGCATTGCACCTGAAATATCCTTAGGTAACGCGGCGGCTACGGATTACCGAATCCTGAACGTTTTGAGCGATCGCTGATATGTGCGAATTCCTCGAATCAACGCCTAGACGATGCACCGTGACGAAGTAGACTGAAACTACGGTTTTTTTGCGATGGTTGGTTTACCATCCTTCGTCCGGTTTTGCCCCAATCGATCATTCGTGTTCTGATTTTCCTAGCGGGTGGCCGTCGATTCCATGCGAGTCCCGAAGCCGCCAAACGCACGGGCATCGATTCATTCTCGCTATCACTCATCCAACCCGAATAATCGGAACGGAATTATGCCAACCATGCCGTCACGTAATTGGACTCTTAAAGAGATTGTCGATGTCTTCCTCAGCCATTGGCGTTTGATCACCTCATTGGTCGTGCTTTCGATGACCGGACTTGCGGTCGTCCTGTTCTATTATCCGAACACGTATGAATCCGAAGCCAAATTATTCGTTCGGTTAGGTCGCGAAAACGTTGGTTTGGACCCTGCTGCGTCGACCGGACAAACGGTCAGTCTGAATGCGTCTCGAGAAGCAGACATCAATTCGTTAATCGAGCATCTGGAAAGCCGTTCAATTATCGAAAAAGCACTTGAAGCAAACTTTCAAGATGAGAGCTTCGATTCGCCACTCCAGCGCGAACTCGCGATCACAAGTCTCGCGAAGAAGGTGACGATTTCGTCGCCGAGGCAATCGTATGTGATCCGCGTTGCTTGCAAAGGCGAGACACCTGAAATCGCACAAAAGTCGCTCGACTCGATTTTGTCGACGTTTCTCGAAGAGCATATGCGTGTGACTCGAAGCCGTGGATCCTTTGATTTCTTTGAAGCCCAAACAGCCACACTGCAGCAAAGACTCGAGCAAGCGAACCTTGATCTCCGCGACCTCAAGAGTAGCTACCGATTGAATTCCTATGAAGGACGCCGCCGTGGCTTGGAAGACGAACTTGCCCGAGTCGATCGCGACATTGCCGAATCACGCACCAATCTCGCCTCATCCGAAGCAAGACTCACGACGCTTCGTGAAAAGCTGTCGTCGCTACCGCAATCACTGGTCCGTCAAATGGTGGGCGGTCAACCTAACGATGGCTTGGCCGCGATGCGTGAACAGCTCTTTCAGCTCGAAGTGAAGGAACAGGATCTGCTCGCTCGCAAGACCAACGATCATCCCGAGGTCACTGCTGTACACAACCAATTGGCAACACTACGCAGCGTACTCGCGGAGGAAACCCCAACTCAATCCAGTATGCAATCGGCGATCATTGCGGTCGAAGAATCCGATATCAAGGCGTTGCAAACTCGTCTTGAATCGCTGGAGAAATATCAAGC
>CAXBHV010000351.1:0-6695 GCA_963974855.1 uncultured Rhodopirellula sp.
TCCTGTGCCGCTTATGCGATCCAGTGCGGCGGAATCGCTCGCGAAATCGCCTTGCTTGACGTCAACCAAGAAATGGCCATTGGCCAGGCGCTCGACTTGCAACACGGCAGCCCTAGTGTTGCCGACCAACTCATTGTTGGTGGCGGTTACGAGCACATTGCCGATAGCGATGTGATCTGTATCACCGCAGGACTTCGTCGTAAACCCGACGAGTCGCGACTCGATCTGATCAACCGCAACACCGACTTGTTCGTCCAGATCCTTCGCGATGTGAAGGCCGCTGGGCCCAAGCAATCGGCGATCGTGTTGGTCGTTAGTAACCCCGTTGACGTGTTGACCTACGTTGCCGCTCAGATGCTCGGGTTGCCTGTGGACCAAGTCATCGGCTTGGGAACTCAGCTCGATACAATTCGATTCTGCTCGTTGATTGCCGCTCAGCTAAACGCACCGCCGACGCAAACCAAGGCGTTGATTTTAGGCGAACACGGCGATTCGATGGTGCCGATTTGGAGCAGTGCCACCGTGGGCGGTTTGCCGTTGGACAAATTCCCAGGCTGGAACGCCACCATGGCAAGCGATCTGTTCACACGAACTCGCGGCAGTGGTGCCGAAGTGATCAAGCGAAAAGGCGGCGCCGGCTTCGCGGTCGGGATCGCAATTCGCGACGTGTTCGATGCGATCGCTCTGGATCGCCGCTGCATTCTTCCCGTCAGCTCAGTCCAACGAGGATGCTACGGAATCCGCGACGTGGCACTTTCAGTACCCACCGTGGTCGGACGAACCGGTGTGCTCAACCGGCTCGAAATCGATTTATGGCCGAAAGAGGTCCAAGGAATCCGAGCTAGTGGCGGTGCATTGAAGAAAACACTCGATATTGTTTTACCACGTATCGCGTAATATAGGCCGAGTAGGTAGTCTGCAATGGCTGCCGTATCTTTTTCGAGGCAGCAATGCCTCGCGATGGGGTTGACAGGTAGTTGAGGATCGTACTTAACGGCTGCGTAAACTTGTCTCCTGTCACTCCCGTCCCGCGGCAATGCTGCTGAGTTGGCGTGATGCAGGTCGTTGGGTATATACGGCTGAAACGTCGATCCTGTTGTGAGCCGCGGGCCGTAAGGCACCGGGTAATGCTTGGAACCCGGCCGCTCACGCGCGAGCGGCTCACTAAATCAACAGTCCGCTAGTTCGACTGTCCCACGTTCTTGTTTACCCTGCATTTGTGAACCGACGGCGCTAGCCGCTGGCCTTATTAAACCAACGTTTTGCCGAGCGGCGGCCCGACGCTAGTGCGTTCGGCTCACAAAATGGGACAGTCGAACTAGCCGCGGGCCGTTAATCTTGCAGGAAACATGCCCGCGGCTAACGCCGTCGGCTCAGATCATTCTGTTGAATGACTCCTATCGACCTGCTTAATTGACGTATTCTTCTTCTTCCTCGCCGGTCGGACGCGAGATTTCGCCGGTGTCTTCGAGATGGCGAACGATGTCGACAATCTTTTGTTGAACCGCTTCGACCTCGCTGATCCGAACGCTGCCGAGATACTCCATCTCTTCGCGAAGGTTTTCGGCCGCTCGCGTACTCATGTTCTTCATCACTTTGTTTTGAAGACCCTGGCTGGCACCCTTTAGCGACATCGCCCATTGAGACGTTTCGACGTTCTTCAGTAGTGCTTGAATATCGCGATCGCCCAGTTTCGAGATGTCTTCAAAGACGAACATCAAGCGGCGGATTTCGTCAGACAATTCGGGATCGTCACGTCCGAGCGATTCCATGATGTTTCGTTCCACGCTGCGTTCGGCGACATTTAGGATCTCGGCCACGCTGGCCACACCGCCCGTGTTGCTGTGCGATTGGTTCACCATGCTACTGAGCCGCATTTCCAGGCCATATTCGAGCTCGGCGACCGCATCGGGACTGGTTCGCCCCATTGTCGCGATCCGCCGAATCACCTCGAGTTGTTTGTCGGGATCGAGCCCCGACATCACCTCGGATGCATAGTTCGACGGAACGTGGCTGAGCAGCAGCGCGATCGTTTGCGGATGTTCGTCACCGATGAACTGCAGCAGCGTTTGGGCGTCGACTTTCTTGATAAAGCCGAACGGCATCGACTCGATCGTCTGTTGCAGATTGCCGAGCAATTCACCGGCATCGCGGCCAAGGGCTTCTTTGATCAGCTCCTTGGCTCGTTCGAGTCCCCCGGGACTGGCGTAGATCGAGCTTGCCTTGCTGGTCAAGAACTCGGCGATCACCACTTCTTGCTCGTCGCCACCAAATGAATCGGTTTGGGCGATCATGATGCTGATCGCTTCGATTGCCCGAGGCGGTAATTGCGAAAGGACCCGCGCAGCCGTTTTCGTCGGCATCGAGCTCAACAGCACGGCGGCCTTCTTTAGTCCTTCCTCGTTGAACATCGCAGCGGATGGGGACATAGGCTTGATTTTTGTCTTGGTTTCAGTCATCGCGGAGAGTCTTCCTTTATCGAAAACATATCGGCGGATCTGCCGAGTCATTCGCATGGCTGGTTTTCTTTAATCGTTGTGCTGAATTTGAGGGAAGTGAGACATCAGCGACGATGAGCATGCTGGAGCGGAACAGCTCCAAAATCTTAGCGTGAAAAAAAAGTATGGTTCGCAATAAGTCCTCACTAAGTGTCCACTTCGTTTCGAAGCGGCAAATTCGGAGCGAAATCGCATTTTCAACGGCTCGAGCCCCCGGCAGAGCCGCTTCACGGCCACTTCCGCACAACTTTTGGGCGTCCCCTTATTAAGCGGTCTTCGGATAATCCCCTGCTTGGCACTTATCTGGTTCGAAAAGCAGCATTTTCGTCGGAATCTCCATATTCAACTATTTCCGCATAAATAGAATTCAGCAACGAAACCTTGAGGCTTATTTCTTGTTTCTCTAAGCGTTCAATCGTGGTTTCCATCCCGCCCCTTCCCCTTCCATAAGCCGTAAATGAATCATTTGAAAGTTTTCCTGCTCGTCGCTGCTGTTTTCTCTGTCGTTCCTGTAGTGGGATGCGGCGGACGTGATGCCGCGACTGTGATCGAGCAACCGGTTAAGTCCGATGCTGACTTGGCTGCAGAAGCCGAGTTGTATGAGCGCCAAATGCGCGGTGAAGGCTGATCTCCTATCGGTGGCCGAGCGACCTGTCAGTGGAGGGTCGCATGGTCACGTCTAAAAACGCAGCTCAAAGACAGTGGATTTTGGTTCGTTCGTGACCAAAGACGCTCGCGGTATGCGCTGTCGGTCCATTTGACATTTTCTCTTTTGTTTCATCGTTTCATTTAATTGGATTTTGCACATGAAGAATTTTGCTCGTACTCGATCTGGCTTTACTTTGGTCGAGTTGCTCGTCGTGATCGCCATCATCGGCGTCTTAGTCGGACTGCTGTTGCCCGCGGTTCAAGCGGCACGTGAAGCGGCACGCCGAATGAGTTGCAGCAACAATTTCAAACAGCTCGGATTGGCGATTCACAACTATCACTCGGCGTATGATCAACTGCCGATGCACATGGGTGGAACTCGCGAATTGGTCGCGTCTCCGAACAGCAACAACAGCAATCGCTTGTTCTTAAGCGCGTTGGTTGGCTTGTTGCCATTCAACGAACAGCAAGCTTTGTGGGAACAGATCGCAAATCCCAACGGCATCTATCCTGCGATGGGGCCTACCCCTTGGACCGCTCACCCCGCATGGATTACCGACGTTGCAGCGTATCGTTGCCCAAGTGATCCTGGCGTCGGTGCTCCTGCACTTGGACGCACCAACTATGCCGTCAACTTGGGGGACACCATCAACTATGTGAACACCGGTGGCAAGAGCCACAAGGGGTACTATCGTCCAGGAACCAACGGTACCCAAGATATGACTGAAAACACCCAAACTGACGACACTAACACTTCAAATACAGCTCGAATCACCAACCGTGGATTCTTTTGGTCCCGTCATAAGTCCGCGTTTCGCGACGTGCTCGATGGACTTGCCAATACGATTGCGATGGGTGAAATGGCGACCAGTTTGGGAGCGAGCGAAATCAAGGCCGATAATCGAAACACTGCACCGTTTGCTGCACTGCTTCTGAATCCAGGCCTTTGCTACACCTACGTTGATCCAGCTCGTCCCCAATTTTTCACATCAAACGTTTCCACAGGAAACCAATCACGTGGTTATCGTTGGGCTGACGGGCGTGTGTTTTACTCTGCGGTACAAACTATTCTGCCTCCGAACGCTCCTAGCTGTTTTGCAGAAACGGGCGACAGCGGAACGGGAGTCTCTTCGATGGGCAGCCGTCACCAAGGTGGTGCTCATGTGCTGATGGGCGATGGTGCGGTCAAGTTCATCACCGACAGCATCGAAGCAGGCGACAAGAATGCTGCTCCAGCTGGTGCCGGTCAAATGAGCACCTACGGTTTGTGGGGAGCTCTCGGAACACGCGGTTCCAAAGAAGTTCAATCGCTCGAATAATTCAGCGACCATGACAATCTTTCAGAAGCCGGACTCTTTACGAGTTCGGCTTTTTTTGTTGCAACGCACAAGTCGCATGCGATTTGCAATGCAGAACATTTGTCTGAATTGTTGGTCCCCGCCTGAACCAATGGTTCAGGCGGAATAATTGGGATAATGGTTCTACATTAGGCAACGAACGTTTCCTACAAAGGTGCGACAGTCCAGTGTAACCCATTCGGCTTTTTCGTTGCATCGCAGCTCTCGACACATGCCCTATCGCTAGAGAGCACTACGGGTAGGCGGAGCGGTTACTGCGATCATTGTGAAGAACGTTTTCGAGCCGTTGGTCCCGATTTGCGGCAAGCCGCAGCACAAGGTGTGTTTAGCGGAAGTTTTTGTAAGGGGGCAGTCATAGAGAATGGTGTCGGTTGGTTTTCCGTAATTTGCCCTCCTCGCTCGAAAAACTTATTGGATCATGTGGGCAGCGTGATAGATTTCGTGTGTTGTTGATGACGCTTGCTGTGTGGTCGGGATTGATTCCGTCGGCATGCCGGCGTGCTGTTCTTGTCTTTCTAGGCAGGGTCGGTTGGAATCATTGGGTCAAATCCCATTTGCCGTTTGGGCGCTAGCCCCGGTTGAGCATCGAAGCCATGGCTAGCGTCAAAACGGCCAAAGTGCGGAACGAATCCTTCCGATCTGCTTAGAGATTGTTTCGGGGCTAGGTTCCATTGAATAAATTACTTCTAATTGTCGGTGTCTTCATCGCAATGGTTTGGGTTGGTGGTTGTGGCGGCAGCGTATCGGTGAGCGATCGCTCGGAGAAATCGGACGCAGATTTCCAGAGTGAAATCGACGCGTATGAGAAGGCAATGGCTTCCGATTTTTGAAGGTTAGGAACACGCGGTAAATTAGTATTCCGTTTCGAGAAGGGATTGTCTTGGACTGCTAAAACTTGGGTGTTGTCGTGATTTTTGGTTGCACCGGTTTTCTGCAAACTTTCAGCCAATCTCGTCAGCGATTCCAATGCGTTATATTGAAACCATCACATGCGGTGATGATGTTGCAATATGTCGTTTTACGTGAGTTCGAAATGAATAGCCGCCGGGCGTTCTCGTTGCTGGAACTGTTAGTCGTCGTTGGAATCATCGCCGTTCTGATCGCCCTCACATTGCCGGGGGTCGAATCGGCACGCGAAGCGGCCCGGCGAATGTCGTGTAGTAATAACTTCAGGCAAATCGGACTGGCGCTTCACAACTACCACGCAGCATATAATCAGTGTCCATCGGCGATGTTTGGAACCGAGTCGAACGCGCACCGCATCAGTGGCATGATTGCGATGACGCCGTTTCTCGAAGCAAGTCCGTATTGGGAAAGTGTTGCGAATCCATCGGTGAACGATGGAGTCAGCTATCCTGCGATGGGGCCAGTTCCGTGGGATGCGAAATACGGTCCTTGGCGAACCGATATCCCATCGTATCGATGTCCATCGGACCCGTCCGTCCGGAAAGATCTCGGTCGGACCAACTATACGTTCTGTATCGGAGACAAAATGGTTGGAATCCACCAAGCGACGGGACTCAACGACGTCCGCGGATTTAGCTCGCCGGGAATGACCCTGTCCTTCTCGGATATCACCGATGGACTTTCCAACACCATTGCGATGACGGAAATCGGCACGGATAATCGGCACCTTGTGATCGGGCAATATGCCATTGATCAACCCCCGTCGATCGCGGATTCGCCAAAGAATTGTCTCTCGACGGCAGATCCAGAGCGGTCTCAATTTTATGCCGACTCCGTTCCACTCAGCCAATATGGTCGCGGAGGTGCATTTCCGGATGGATCTGCGGGCGTGTCGCTTGTCCATGCGATTCTGCCTCCGAACTCAACAAGTTGTGCGATCGGTGCAACTCCACTGCATGACGGTGTTTTTTCGGCAGGCAGCTATCATCAAAGCGGTTGCCATGTGTTAATCGGCGATGGCGCGGTAAAGTTTATCACCAACACGATCGACACAGGCGATTTGAACGCACCGGCACCCCTCACCGTCCTCGATGAAAACGAATCGCCGATCCCCAGTCCGTATGGGCTGTGGGGCAAACTAGGAACGCGGGCGAGCGAAGAAGGGATCGATGCCGATCTTTGAGTTTGGGTAGGTACTAAGCAGGCCGTTCGGTTAATTCGGTATATACCGGTGAAACGTCGATCCTTTTGTGAGCCGACGGCGCTATCGGGCTGTTGATTTTGT
>CAXBHV010000352.1:0-6693 GCA_963974855.1 uncultured Rhodopirellula sp.
CGGCCGCCCTTGTAGCCGCCAGTTGTGGTCCCGCCGGGACAAGCCCGGAGCGGAAATCATTGCTAACAATTCCGCGTAGATACTAGCCGCAGGCATGTTTCCTGCAATATTGATGGCCCGCGGCTAGTGCTGGACGGCTAAAAATGTGGTGTTGTTGCGGTTTTTAGTTGTGCCGCCTTTCTGCTACCTCTCCCCTGCCTTCGTGAGATTGCTGATGTAGTACGACATCACGGCTCTTGTGTTAGCCGTTTGGACGCTAGCGGGCTGTTGATTTAATCGAAATGCAAATCGCAGTAGTGAGCCGTGGGCCGTAAGGCACCGGGTAATGCGTGGAACCCGGCCGCTCACGCGTCACGGCTCACTAAATCAACAAGCCGCTAGCCCCGGTTTGTAGCTGACGAAACCGTGGCTAGCGCCAAAGCGCAACGCTGTGAAGCATTTCGTAGCGGAACTCGTCAAGAGTTTCGGGAATTGGGATCGTTCAGCGAAAGTCTTGACGACTTCCGCTACGTTAAACAATATAAAACACGGCATGAAAATGCTTCACAGCGTTGGCCAAAACGGCTAACTAAATCGGCAGTCTCTTCGTCGGTGGAGAAGTAACTGCAAGTTTAGGCCGGAAGAAAAGCTCCCCCCTAATATCCGCCTACATCTACTTTTTGGGACCCTAGCACTTTTTCAAGGTGCCGGCTAAAGCCATTTGCGTTTTTGATGTAATCTACGGGGACCGTTTCCCCTTCGGGGTTCGTTTTCATTCCCCCATCAACCCCTCAGCTTCTCGTGACATCAAAAACGATTGATCATTCGATTGGTCCCAAAAGTCTTGCTGCCTTCGATCGTGCTCGCGCATTGATCCCCGGTGGGGTGAACAGCCCCGCTCGTGCGTTTGGTGCCGTTGGCGGTTCGCCGTTGTTCATCGATCACGCCGAAGGGGCGTACATCTTTGACATCGATGGACGGCGGTTTCTTGATTACATCGGATCGTGGGGGCCGATGATTCTGGGACATGCGTGCCCCGAAGTGGTCGACGCCGTGGTCCGCGCGGTGGGACGTGGAAGCAGTTTCGGAGCACCAACCGAAGCGGAATCCGAGCTGGCCGAACAGATCATCGAGGCCGTGCCGTCGATCGAACGAGTGCGTTTGGTCAACAGTGGAACCGAAGCGACGATGAGTGCAATCCGCGTGGCTCGCGGAGCGACAGGCCGTGACAAAGTGATCAAGTTCGCGGGCAACTATCACGGCCATGTCGACAGTCTGTTGGTGGCTGCCGGCAGTGCCGCAGCAACATTGGGCGTTCCCGATTCGCCGGGCGTCACTGCCGGCGCCGGCGGTGACACAATCGTGCTGCCCTACAACGATGTCACCGCATTGACCCAAGCATTCAGCGAACACGGATCGAAAATTGCCGCGGTGATTCTCGAGCCTGTCGTGGGCAACATGGGATTAGTGATCCCCACGTCCGATTTTCTAAATTCGCTGAGATCGGTCACCGAAAAAGCGGGTACGATTCTGATCTTTGACGAAGTTATGACCGGATTTCGGCTCGCTTACGGCGGAGCACAAGAGCGATTCGGGATCACACCGGACATGACCACGCTGGGTAAAATCGTCGGCGGCGGTATGCCGTTGGCTGCCTACGGAGGCCGCGCGGATATCATGGACAATGTTTTGCCTGCGGGCAAAGTGTTTCAAGCAGGCACTTTGAGTGGCAATCCCGTCGCCGTGGCCGCCGGCAGCACGACGCTACGGATCTTGAAACAAGAATCGCCGTACGAGTCATTAGACAAAATGGGCGACCGGCTTGCCGAAGGACTCGCCTCGGCTGCGACCGAAGCCGGAGTTCCCCATCAAGTGCAACATGTTGGCAGTATGGTGACATTGTTCTTCAATCCTGATCCCGTGATGAACTGGACCGATGCCGACCGTTGCGATCGCGAGTCTTACGCTCGATATTTCTGGGGCATGATTGACGAAGGTATTTATATGCCGTGCAGCCAATTTGAGTCGCTGTTCTTCAGTCGTGTTCATACCGAAGCGATGATCGATCAAACGATCGACGCGGCAAAGAAAGTTTTAGCGTCGTTCTAAGCACGCGGATAAACAACATCGCGATTGACAACACATGGAATGGATCTGGTATCTGCTATTGATGGTCGCTGGCTTTTTGGCAGGGATCATTAACTCCATCGCCGGTGGCGGTTCGTTTTTAACGCTGCCCGCGTTGATGTTGTTTGGCTTGGATCCAAAATTGGCCAACGGAACCAATCGTGTCGCGATTCTGTTCTCCAGTGCAGCGGCCGTCGCCACGTTCCGCCGCCACGGGCAATTCAACCAACGTCTTGCCTTCCGCTTGGCCGTTCCCACATTGATGGGGGTGCCGGTCGGCGCGTTGATGGCGATCTATCTGCCCACCGATACGTTCAAAACGCTGTTTGGCGTGATGTTTTTGGCGATGGCGGTGCTGCTGTGTTTGAACCCCAAGCGACTGACACAGATTAACGCCCAACCGGAAAATGTTAGTTGGAAGATGTTGCCAATCTTCTTCGCGATCGGAATCTATGTCGGGTTCATCCAAGCAGGACTGGGCATCTTGTTGATGCTGGCGATGAGTTTACTGAACACCGGCGACTTGGTGTCATCAAGCGCGATCAAAAACTGGATTGCCTTTATCGTCACATTGACGGCCACGATCGTGTTTGTCAGTTACGGCTTGGTCCAGTGGGCACCGGGGCTGGTGATGGCCGTCGGCAATGTTGTCGGCGGAGTGATGGGCGCAAAGTTGGCGATCCGCAAGGGCAACCGATTCGTCTTCGTGTTCCTCGTGATCGTGATGGTGGCCACCGGAGTGAAGTTGACGTTCTTTTGATTGACAGAATGCTTATCTACGGTGATCTTGCGGAACCTTAATTCTCGTGCTTTCTCAACGCTTGATTTTAGGGTAGCGGAACTCGTCAAGAGTTTCGGATCGTCTGGCAAAACCGACAAAAGTCTTGACGACTTCCGCTACAATCAACCCTAATTCCTAGCTGTAACGCGAGCTTATGGCATCATGGTCAACATGCGTGTTAGTAACGCACCCAAGGGGCCTGTGAACAGGATCGTCACGACCAACGCGGCAGCCCCTAACAAGTGATCGCGAGAAAGTGGGCCAAACGGTCCCCGGTCCAATCGTGTGATTTCTTTGATCGACTCTTCCAGTAGTTTCTGTGCCTCTTTGTGCTGTTCCGCGTCGCTGCGTGAGATCAGGTCGTATCGACGATGGCTGAGAAACTCCAATGCCTCGGATCGGAATCGCACTGCGGTCAGTCGCACGACGATGGCCGCCACAAACGAAATGATGATGGGCGAGACCAGTAGCGCAATCCAACTGTTGTCATGCCCCCAAGAATCCCACCAATTGGAGCGAGCCACAATGAAAATAATCGACAAAATCGCAGGCCACAACAGCTTTCGACTGGCATCGATGCTGAGCGTCATGGTGCTGCGACAGCGATTGACAATCCTTCGTTGCACCTCGTTTCCATCGACCTCCGACAACGTCGAAGTCGGCATTTCATCGCGAAACGTTTCGATCACTTTTCGTGCATATAGCGAAAACAACAAACTCTTACACGCCACCAGAAGAACGCACAGTGTTGCTAGAAACAGCAGTGCGGTTGCCAACCAGCGAACGCTCCAGTCGCGAGCCGGTGGCTCAATGAACCCGCTTTCCAAAAATGAAATCAAGTAGAACACGATGGCAATGGTGAGTGCCAACTTCCACGTCAATGATCTCGGCGGAGGCTGCAAAGTTGTCTTGGCATCAACTGATAAATTAGGCAGCCGATTTGATATCTCTCGCACACTCAGGACGATCACCAAGTAGAGTCCCAACACGGTCGGCCAGATACTAATACCGTCAGTGAAAAGAATTGGCTCGGATGCAATCGAGCGGTCACTGATAACCATCATCGAAAAAATCAAAATGCCAATGAACAAAGGAATAGCGATGGGCCAAACCGTCTCATGCGTTGCAGCACTTCCGCTATTAAAAATGAAGTTTTGGAAGAAGTGGGTGGTCGCCTTGTATCCGTATCGGAGTCTTTCTCGAAAATTGGAGGCGTCCGTGGAAAACGCGGCCAGAAAATTGAAGCCTAGAAAAATACCCAGTACCGCCACCAAGATTGCCCAGATTAGTGACCGATGCTCGTGAATGGAGGCGACCCCGGCAGGCTGTCGCAGCGGTAAGTATTCGGGGCTTTGTGTCATCGACAATTGAATTGGATTTCCAGTGCCAATTTCGAATGCGAGAGGCTGCAGAAAGGATTGAGACATCGACTCTGACGCTTTCGTTTGACGTCTTCCCACCAAGTCGAAGAGGTCCTGCGAAACGTCGCCGTAAAACTTTTCAAATCGATCTTCTTTGAGCTTCTTCTCCAGAAAGGCGTGGCACAAAACGGACATTCCCACAAAAGCCGATGTTTGGTATCCATCCCGAAAGCTGGGTATGTTATTCACCCGTCCGAAAATATTGCTGCGGCCTCGTACTCCCAATCCATAATGGGATGCCACCACCAGATTCCGCGTATGCGAGTTGTAATCCGGCAAACTATAGCGTGCATCGAGTTCGGTGGTGAAAAACGTGGCCACGGGGAAGATCGGACGTGCCTTTTCCAAAATCAAGTTCTTGTCCTCCCAGCTTGAACCCAATATTCCCACTGCACGCACGCGACTTGGATTGATTAACCGCGACGATGCCATTGTGCCCAGTTCTGCCATGGAGCGGTTCAGGTAATCTTTGACGGATGAGTGATCGCCTCGCGATTGCTCGCTACCCGACGCGGCAATGTCTTTGAGATAGGGGATTACAAGCGGCTTTTGATCGCTGGTTTCGAACAGACTCTTTTGCATTTCCTCGACATAGCTAAGCGAACTCTGCTCTGCGAAAATCACCAATCGATTCGCCGATCCATCGGTCGGCCAGACTCCGCGAAGACTCAGTTCACGTTGCAGTGCGGTGAGCAACCGCTCGTCCGAGCCGATGGTGTGAATGAGTTTGACGAAGTTATGAGAACCAATCTCTAATTCGGATTGCCCTGCGTTTAGCCCGAGACTCGCGTCGGTTGCGGTACAGCTTGTGTTACATACGACTGCGCCTAAGTCCCATTGACTGAAAAACGATGCTACGTCTTGGTCGGCCTTATCATTCGAACTCAATTGCTCGCCGTCCCTGACGAGATCGCGTAACGCACCGCTAAAAGTAGGACCGAGCAGACAAAAGGCTGCGTTCTTCTTTTCATTAGGTTCAATCAATATCGGTTCTAAGATGTCACGGAGGGTCGATAGCGGTTGTTCTCCGAGGTGCGTTTCTTGGACCCACGTGATTAAAATGTAGTCGTCTGTGTTTCGGTGCTTATAGAGTTTCGTGGGTAGAAAGGGCTCAATTTTGACCGCGGTTGTTTGAGGAGCTGACTGGGCATCCTGTGCCTCTTTGAGATTGTCCGCCACCTCAGCGAATTCTGATCCTTGTTTTGCCGCCGGAGCTGCCGCTGACGCCCTCTTTCTCTCAGCCGCGCGTGTCGAAAAATGGTAAGTCAGTTTGACCGGTCGATAGGTCATGCGATTTGGAAACGAGAGGTTGAATCCCTGGTTGGCGAGCGCCAATTCGACGGCATGACGTTTGCGCACATGACTCTCCAAGCCGTCTCGATCCGTGCTGATGGCACCAGGCACAGGAACGACAAGGTACATGATCCGGCCGTCGTCGCCGAGTTTTTCCTTCAGGATGGCCTTCACGTCCGAGTCGTTTAGCAAATCTGGATTCGCTGCGGAAAGGTCTTGTAGCTGTCTGCCGTATACATGTGTGAACGGGTCGTCCCACATCGAGCCGGGAAGACTAATGGTGCCTTCGATGGACGGGTACATCGAGTTGGATGTATCCGTTTGAGTGGCGGGCGGTGGGGAATCCGACGAAGCGGGGCTTTCGCCCGGCCGAAGACCAAACAACGCCATGACCCCAACGATCAATCCTCCTCCCATCCATGTGAAAACAGCCGGCAGAGAGCCTCGTTCGCCACTCATGATGAGCACCACTCGGTTTCAAAGAAGTAGATACATCGAAAGACATCTGAGATTCAGTATAGCTACTAAAACTGGGCGAGCCACCATTCGGAGGGGGTTGTGGTTTTTTTCTTTGACGCCACAAGGCGCGCGACTTGAGGTCTCGTTTAATTCACCATGTCGTGCCGCGTTGCAATGTGGGGTAACGCGTCAACCGATGCATCGAGAACTCAGCCTCAATGTATTGATGCAGAGTGTCGCAATTCGGTTCCAGTCGATCGGTGGAATTCCTGCGAATCTCAATGTCCGTTCCATACGGCGGAGAAGAGTACTGCTCGCATACCAGGAGACATACGTCGACTAATGTAGATTAAAGTCTCCAATTGTTCGGCCCGCTCCGTTGGTTCAGGGAGTGAACAATCGTTCTGAATTTTGAGACGCAAACGATTCACGCGAAGCCCGAACCCGAAACTCGCCCTTCAATCCATCGTCAAATATTCAAAATAAACACTTTGACACTGTTATGTGGCAGTGTTGGCATTGGGGCATGGACTGATTCTTTTCCATGGCCGAATTGCGAACACTGGTCGCTCGGACGCTCCAGGACACGGACTACGTTCCCGCAGCTTCTGCGCGAGTTCGGGCCGTACCCGA
>CAXBHV010000353.1:0-6662 GCA_963974855.1 uncultured Rhodopirellula sp.
GGTTGCAAGATGCAAATCGCATCATACTGTTCACCGGCTTCTTCAAGCTTTTGCACTGCGTGTTGCAGAACCGGCATGGTTGGTGTTTCATCGCGCGCAAGTTCTGCGGGCCGCATGAATGGAAGTTCCACTCCACAGCGAACCGCTTCCTCAGCGATTTCGTTATCGTCAGTCGAAATAACGGTTCGAGTAAGATGCCTCGATTCGCGTGCGGCGGCAGCGGTATAGCTCAGTAGAGACCGCCCACCGATTTTGGCGAGGTTCTTTCGCGGAACTCCCTTCGAGCCGCCGCGCGCGGTAATGATGCCTAATACACGCATGACTTAATCCGCGACCGTTTCCAAATCATCGGTGATCGTTGCGGCAAACATCGGATCGGATGAGTAAATATAGTTCAGACGCTTTTGAGTGTACGGCTCCAATACGGCCAAGGCATCGGCAATTCGATCCGATACGTCACCTTCGCCATACAGGACGCTCGGTTCGAAACGACCATGAGCGAGTCGGCATTTCGTAGCCGAAACAATCGCGTCCGCCAATGGAGGAACACGGACCACATGTTCATCGGTCTCGCGTCCTTCTTGCCGCGCTCCCACGAGCACCACTGGCGTTCCAAAATAACTTGCATCGCGAACAAAACTGCTTGAGTTACCGATTGCACAGGACGCATTCGCCAACACCGTCAAATATTCTTCGGGCGATAGGTTGATCAGCGTGCGCAACCAATCAGGTTTGTACTTGTCTCGAAATTTGCGGATTGACTTGCTGACGTGATTCGATCCGGCGTCAATGTTAGGCCACAGCAATACCGTGGGATTTTGTAGTTCGTTTAACGCGTTGAGCAATTCCTCAATTTGTTGTTGTTCGCCCCCAAACTCCGTGGTTGTCGGGTGGAAAATCACCAACTGGAATGGTTGAGTTGTGTCGATCTCGGCACCACCACCTCGACCATTGATGATCTTGGGGTCTAAGGTGCGATCTAATTCGCGAGCGATGTCACTGCTAGGACAACCGACCGCCAGGATCGACTCAGGCTTTTCCCCCATGCGAACAATATATTCAGCCGACCGCTTGGTGCTGGGGAAATGAAATTGAGCGAATTTTGTAATGGCATGGCGGGCGCTCTCATCGATGGAACCAGAGATTTCACCTCCTTGAACGTGCACCAAACATAGGTTCATGTAGGCGGCGGCGATTGCAGCGGAGAGTGCTTCGTAACGGTCGCCAATCAGTAGAACCAGATCGGGTTTAAGTCGATTAAATTCACTTGCAAACTCAATCAACCCAAAGCCAACGGATTTCGCCATCGTTGCAGGATTGGATCCTTCAAGTTCAATGTAAATTTCGCCATCGATTGGAAAGCCGTCTTTGCGTACGCCATTAACAGGCATGTCAAACCGCTCGAGCATCATTGTTCCTGCTGCTAGCACTTGCAGTTGAAGATCAGGATGCTGTTGAATTGATCGCATAACGGGTTTGAGCCGACCGTAATTGGCGCGGTCGACCAAGACCACGCAGACTTTGCGAATCGCTTTGTCGGCGTCATTGACGCTTAAATTGTTGTTACTCAAGATCGTCCTCTCGAAGGGCTGCGTCCGCAACGACTGCGGACTTTAGTTTTCGGCCTAAGACATGTGGCAATCGTTCGGGAGCCATCCCATCACCGGGCTTTTTGATCGCGAGATGCCTTTCTTCGAGCACCGTGCCAGCAGCAAGGAATTCGCGAGCCACTAAGCTCTTGGTGAACATGCCACGAAGATCCGCTAGTCCTTCGGCCGCTGTGTTTTTGTCAATTGGGGACGCAAGCATCGATTCGATAAAACGTGTTCCCTCGACAAGTTGGCCCAATTCCGTCGGAGTGAGCGAAGCGGGAACATCGGGGCCAAACATTTGGCGGCTGAATGTGACGTGAACTTCCAGAACCTTCGCCCCCATCGTGACTGCTGCAAGTCCGGGATAGATGGTGCCCGAATGATCCGAGAGCCCCACATGGCAATCGTACCGATCGCGAAACGCTTCGAGCACGTTGAGTCCTACTTTTTCGGGAGGACACGGATAAGCGGTGGTGCATTGAAGTAGCGCTAATGGCAACGCATGTTCTTTGACACGTGCAACCGCGACATCAATCTCTTCAAACGGACTCATTCCCGTCGATAGAATCATGGGAAGTTTTGTCTCTAGCATCGCATCAAACAATGGTCCATTGTTCACTTCCCCTGACGCGATCTTCCAGCCTGAAACTCCGACCCGTGAGAGCAATTGGACCGCTTCAATCGAAAAGGGCGAACTCAGGAAATACAGACCGCGTTCTTCGGCATGTTCACACAGCCCGACCCATTGAGGTTCCGTAAACTCCATTCGCTTCCAATAGTCATAGCGAGTCGCATCCTGTTTGCTAAAGCGAACCCGCCAAGGTTCACGCGCGGTCGACTCGGCAGCGGCAATGTGCGTTTGGAATTTAACTGCGTCAGCACCCGCGTCGGCGATTGCATCAATGTAAGCGTGTGCAGCACCGAGGCTGCCGTCGTGTGCCTGGGCTATCTCGCCAATGATCAGACAACGGTCGAATTGGATGACTTGGGGCATGGAAGTCTAAACTAGATCCGCGAACGATTTTTCCATTTGCCGGAAATAGTAGGTTCCGCCAAGCAATAGCAAACCAGCCGCAATGGTGGAGACAATCAACATCGGTCCCGGAGCTGTGTCGGTTCCGAGCAATGCCCAGCGGAAACCTTCGACCACACCCACCATCGGATTGATGCTGTAGACCGATCTCCAAAAGGGATCTTCGATCAAGCTACTTGGGTAAGCGATCGGACTTGCAAACATCCAAAATTGGGTCAAGAACGGAATCACGTATCGGACGTCACGATACTTCACATTCAATGCAGCCATCCACAAGCCGACGCCGAGCGATGTCATTAACGTCAGCACAAGTAAGAAAGGTAGCCAAAGAATATTCCATGTCGGATAGACTCCGAATGCGAACATCATCCCCAACAACACGACGAAGGCGATTGCAAAGTCGGCTAGTCCCGACAGAACGCTCGCGATCGGGACGGCTAATCGCGGGAAGTAGACTTTTTTGACGAGGTTTGCACTTTGCACAAGGCTGTTCGAGGACTGTGCAAGTGCATAGGCAAAGAACGTCCAGGGAACGAGACCTGCTAATGAAAAAACAGGATACGGAACTCCGTCGGATTCGATTTTGGCAAGTTTGCCAAAAAACAAACTGAACACAACCATTGTCATTAATGGCTGCAAGACAGCCCACGAAGCGCCCAACGCCGTCTGTTTGTAGCGGACCTTGATATCTCTCCAGGTGAGAAAATATAGAAGTTCACGGTACTCCCACAATTCCTTCAACCCTAGCGACAGCCAACCTTGCGCAGGCTGAATGCGAAATACAGGAGGCGAGGAGTGGGCCTGAGACGGGGCGGGTTTGCGAGTTGGATCCGGAAGGTCGATCGTTGTTACCTGAGTTATCGATGACATTAGTGTTGTAACTGTAGTGCCAACAAGAAGTAGCGTTGCTTATTGGCTTTAAAATTCTTGGTCGTGATCGGTTTCCGAATGAACCGCTGTTTCTTGCAATTGGCAGGGCGAACTGGCGGAATACTGAAAGTTCAGTGCCATATTACATAGTTCGTTGCGGATCTCTAGGTCCGAATGCCCTTGTAAATTTTTCAACCGTTCTAGGCCTTCGTTGAGTTCTTCTCTTTCGTAGACGCGATGGTATGCAACCCGCAATTTCGGATGAGGGGTTTCCAGTGTCCGTTCATCATCAGTGTACAATTCTTCATACAACTTTTCTCCCGGCCGCATGCCGGTAAATTGCACTTCAATTTCCCCTGGTTCGCAACCTGAAAGCCGAAGTAGGTCATTAACCAAGTCAACAATTTTGACCTGTTCGCCCATTTCCAACACGTAGATTTCTCCACCTTTACCCATCGCTGCTGCTTGCAAAACCAATTGAGACGCTTCGGGAATGGTCATAAAGAAGCGTCGCATTTCCGGATGCGTCACCGTGATCGGGCCACCTTTGCGAATTTGATCTTGGAAGATGGGGACGACGCTTCCGGCCGAGGCAAGCACATTGCCAAAGCGAACGACCACAAACTTAGTGTTCGATTCACGTGAGTGAGCGTGCACGTAGCGTTCGGCAAGTTGCTTCGATACGCCCATGATACTCGTCGGATTGACCGCTTTGTCAGTCGAAATCATGACAAAACGCTCGACGTTATTCTCGTGGGCCAAGCGAGCCAATGTTGCGGTTGCTATCACATTGTTCTTGATGGCTTCGGAAGGATTGTACTCGATCATCGGCACATGTTTGTGAGCTGCGGCGTGAAAGACGATATGAGGTTGATGCATATCAAACAGGGATTGCATGCGTTCCTCGTCGCCTATGTCCGCTAAGCAAGGGACACAACGCTGAGCATCGATTCGCTGAGAAAATTCGCGGTGAATTTCGAATAGATTGCCTTCCGCACGCTCGACGAGCAATAGTTTCTCGGGGCCACACTTGAGGATCTGGCGACAAATTTCAGAACCGCCCCAGTCACCATGACCCGTTTTCCTGAAAGCATCTCACCCAGGGCACCCTTGTCTAATTCGATTGGGTCTCGTCTTAACAAGTCATTGATGTTGACATCGCGAGTTTGCAATCGAAATGATCCGTTGATCAATTCATCCACAGGAGGCACCATTTTCACGCGGATGCCTTCGGTTTGACAGCGATCGACCAAATCACGAAGTCGTGGTCCCGCAAGAACGTTGGACATAATGAGCAAGTCCTTCGCTTCGTGCTTTCGAGCAACCGCAACCGCGTTGTCAGGTGAACCCAGGAACGGGATACCCCCGATTCTTAAGCCACGCTTGGAGAGGTCTTCGTCAATGAAGCCCACAATCCGAAAATCAAGGTTCGGGTGGTTGTGGATTTGACGTGCAAGTATTTCGCCGCCTTGAAGAGCGCCAATTAACAGCGTGGGCTTGCGATCTTGCAGCACCAGGGCAGGCCACATTATTTCTTGACTCAGTCGATAAATGCTTCGAAAGCCGCCGACCAAAAGAATGGTGATTCCCCAATCCATTAGTAAGACAGAGCGTGGAACTTGGTAAGCCTCATTGAATAGGTAGTCCGCTGCGGCAATCAGGATACTTGCCAATGTTGATGTTCGTAGGAGTGCGGCGAGGTCTGAAAAGGTGATATATCGCCACCATCCATGCAAACTACCAACGAAATGAAAGAGTGCTAATTTGATTACTAAAATCCACGGCAGCGTCTCCCAGAAATCAGACCGCACACCTGCGGGAATGACCATGTCAAAACGAAGCCGGAGCGCGATTTCATAGGACAGAACAAAGACCGCTAGATGAACCACAACCAAAAAATAGATGCGTTTTGTAAGCAGGCGATTGAAAGTAAAGATGCTTGATAGGTTCATAGTTGTGTTGCTCACGATGCGTTCGCCAATCCGATTCAGCAGCAAAAACATCCAGCTGCAAGTTGAGAAATAAGCGTCGACTGAGTACTGAAAGACATTTTCTGAGAGGGAACCAAGATGGGCATGTGTTTCAGTGCGTAGTCGCTGTGCAGCTAAGAATGACTGAACAGCGTTCAAACAGCGGTCAAACAGCAATATCGACCTAGACGGAAATCCCGAGTATCAAGAAAAATCCAGGACTGTCGCTGCCGTCTGCGCGGACTTCGTCCACGTGGGTGGCTGACTCTGATGGGCATGAGCCATGCACCCGGAAGTGGTATTTAACGTAGTTGCAAAAAACGATCATGCAATTGCTCCCATTCGGCGTTCACTCAGAAATTGGCGAAATGCATATATAAATACCGCACGCCAATATCAAAGGCATGGCGGACGTTGGTTGCCATGGCTTGTGGATCTAAGTGATTCAGTGTCGTTGGACACGTTGGAGCCCCCGATCAAGCAACGAATGAATCCAGAATTAAATAATTAATAAATGGTTTTCGTATATGCCAAGAATGTGAAAAAACAATGCAACTTTGCGGCACTCTGTCGGTCCGAATGACGAACATGTTTGAAGATCTTTTGCAATCAGTTCGGATACCCGAAGCAGCAGGCTGCTAGGGCACTACTCAAATTTTCTGGCATATTCATAACTGCCATAGGTTCTAGCGTAGCAACGTGTTGGAACACCGTTAAGCACTGCGCTTAATGGCTGGACGCCGGCCTTGGCTAGCCGCTCATACGCGATCTTGACCTGCCCTTCGCGGCTGACATTACGTCGTGTGCAGATGATTGCACCGTCTGCGCATTTTGCCAGCAAGAGTGCTTCAGACGCGGACAAAATGGGTGGTGTGTCAATCACAATGTATCGATAGGTTTTTCGTAACTCAGTAAAGATTTTGTTTAGCAGATCACGCGTCATCAGTTGGTGCGGATTCGTGCGAAGTCGCCCGGCCGGCAGGAGGTGCAGATGCTCGCTCCAGTCTCGAATAATCGCCTCGTCAAGTGATGCGCGTCCGGCAAGTACCGCAGCCATCCCTAGCCCGTTGGAAACTTGAAAGATGTTGTGAACATCGGGCGCGCGAAGATCGCCGTCGACCAATAACACGGGTTCGCCCGTGGCGCGTCCAATGCTGACCGCTAATTGAGAGGAAATGCTTGACTTGCCCTCGCCGT
>CAXBHV010000354.1:0-6652 GCA_963974855.1 uncultured Rhodopirellula sp.
CAGGCCACGGCGGAGTCACGGCGATGTATATGCTCAGTGAATCGCATCTTGCCTGCCATACTTATCCCGAGCATCGCTTGGCGACCTTCAATCTGTATTGCTGCAGTGATCGCCCCGCCTGGCCTTGGCAACCACAACTCGCGTCGCGTCTGGGTGCCAGCGAGGTGGTGGTGCGAAAAGTCGTGCGAGGCACCCGTGACGTTGATCAAAACCGTACCACGGATCAAATCAATACTGCCGATCCAAGCGATGTCGCAACTCAAGACGTACAGCGAGAGCAGGGATGAAGCATCGCAGTGCAGCATGTCCGTCGTGTGGTGGCCCGGTCGAATTCAAGACCGGTTCGTCTCTGGTCACGATTTGTGACTTTTGTCAAACCGCCGTGGCGCGAGGGGACAAGGAGGTTGCCGATTTCGGCAAAGTCGCGGATGTCGGCGAAACCAACTCGGGACTACGACTCGGTTTATCAGGCACGTTTAATAAACGTGGGTTCTACATTTCAGGACGCGTCCGTTATTCGCACCCGGCTGGTGGTATCTGGGACGAATGGTATTTGGTGTTCCCGGGCGAGAAGTGGGGCTGGCTGACCGAGGCACAAGGCAAGTTCTATTTGATGTTTGAGCGTCAAATAACCAGCAAAATCATACTGCCTGAATACGACTCAGTAACGCTCGACACCCAAGTGGAATTGGGACGCAGCCAATTTTCGGTGCGAGAAAAAGGGATTGCCACGGTCGCGGCCGCCGAAGGTGAAATTCCTTGGGCGGTTCATCCCGGTGCGGAACACAAATTCGTCGACTTGCAGGGCGCCGAGGGTACCTTTGCGACGCTTGAATTTGGCGAGCATACAAATGTGTTTGTCGGCAAGGAAATTTTGTTGGCGGACCTGGGCGTCGACACCAGTGGTGCGGATCCCGAGAGCGAAAAATTGCCGGTCGCGGCGTTACAGCTAAACTGCCCGAATTGCGGTGGAACGTTGTTGTTGCGGACACCCGATGAAACCGAACGTGTGACGTGCCAGAATTGTCATTCGCTGCTTGATGCCAATCACGGAAAACTCGCTTATTTGCAAACGCTAAAGGCCAAAGAGATCTATCCGATCGTTCCGATCGGCAGCGAAGGCGTCTTCTTTGGCGACAAATACACTGTGATCGGAATCATGGAACGCTTCGCACTCTATGAAGGCAAAACCTACCCGTGGACCGAGTACCTTTTGCACAATCATGAACTCGGTTTTCGCTGGTTGGTGGAAAACCAAAAGCATTGGTCGTTCGTCGAGCCAGTGTCGTTCATGGGCAGCACTTTTGGCAGCCGAGTGACTTACAATGGCGATTCGTTCCGCGTTTACGATCGCGGGGTTGCCTATGTGCGGTACGTGGTGGGCGAGTTTTATTGGCGAGTGACGGTCGGTGACTCCGTGCAAACCGCGGACTACATCGCACCACCCAAGATGCTATCGATCGAAGAATCGAAAACGAAATCGTCCGAGGAGCGAAACGTCTCGCAAGGAACCTACTTGTATCCTGAGCAAATCGAAGCGGCGTTTGGAATCAGCGGCGTCTCGCGTGCCTGGGGTGTGGGACCGATGCAGCCCGGTCCGAAATTAGGCAAAGAGTTCTATTTGTCATGGGGCGGTTTCCTTGGTCTGATCCTGTTGGTCCAACTTGCGTTTTTCATGCGTGCCGATGGATGGATGACGTTTTATGCGATGTTGTTTGTTTCGATGCCGATTATTGCGTTCCACTTTTATGCCCACAACTTTGAACGGCAACGTTGGGCCGAAAGTGACTATAACCCTTATGCCAGTGGCGATTAAGCAAAGCGATCAGAAATAAGTGTTCAGTTTCGAGTAGGGCCGGTTCCCACCGGCCGTCCTTAACAGCTCGATGGAGTCGGCCGGTAGGAACCGGCCCTACGCTCTGTCAACGCTTAAATAGACGACAGTTAATTCCAGCTCGATCTTCAGGGTGAATCGCCTTGCTAGTTAAAGAGAATTTGTTATGAAAAAAATACTGCTCATCATCTACCTCTGTTTTGGGATGAGCGTTTGCGCGTGGTATTCCGTTGCGGCGGCTAAAGGTTGGCAGGCGCCCAACCTGGGATTTGTGGATGGGTTTGCAGCCGGGCGAGTGTCCGGCGGCGGTTATGGTCGATCGTACGGTGGTTCTTGGGGAGGCGGAAAATAGTGTTGGGAATTCAAATGAGTATGCATTCGTTGTTGTTGATTACCGCGCAAGCGGCGGAGAGTTCAATGGACTTGTTGGGAGTCCACCTGGTCGCCGCGATCCTGTTTGCGGTCGTCGGGATTCTGGTTCTGTTCGCGTCTTTGTGGATCATGGAAAAGTTGACTCCTTTTTCGATCGTCAAAGAAATCGAAGAGGACCACAACCAAGCGCTCGCGATCATTGTCGGCGCGATTGTGTTGGGAATTTCGGTGATCATTGCAGCGGCGATTCTGGGTTAAACAACGTCGATGAATCGTGCTCCGCTCGCTTTGCTGTATCTGAACGTTCTCGTCATCGCGACGTGTGGGCTGATCTACGAATTGCTTGCCGGGACGCTGGCCAGCTACCTGCTTGGTGATTCGGTCACACAGTTTTCATTGGTGATTGGCGTCTATTTGTCGGCACTCGGTGTCGGTTCTTGGCTGTCGCAGTACATCGAAGAAAAACTGGCGAAAACGTTTATCGAAGTCGAGCTGGCACTCGCGCTGGTGGGCGGATTATCTGCTCCGTTTTTGTTTGTCGCGTTTGCCTGGATCGAGTGGTTTCAAGTTTCGCTATTCGGCCTCGTGCTGTTGATCGGAACATTGGTCGGGCTCGAGCTGCCGCTGTTGATGCGGATTCTGAAAGAGCATCTCGATTTCAGCGACTTGGTCTCTCGTGTCTTAACGTTTGATTACATCGGCGCGTTACTCGCATCGCTGTTGTTCCCAATCCTGTTGGTGCCTCAATTAGGCTTGGTGCGAACCTCATTGCTGTTTGGCATCTTGAACGCCTTGGTCGGTTTGTGGGGAACGTTTTTGCTGCGACCGATCCTGAGTGACAAAGGACTGGGGGGGCTGCGTGGACGAGCCATCTTGGTGATCGGCATGCTGGTCGTCGGTTTCATCAAAGCGGATTCGTTAACCACGATTGCCGAAGAAAGGATGTTGTCCCATCCGATTGTCTACCCCAAGCAAACTCCCTATCAACGCATTGTGGTTACACAGAACCAACAAGGTTTTCAGCTGCATTTAAACGGGCATTTGCAATTCAATTCGGCTGACGAGTATCGTTATCACGAAGCGCTCGTGCACCCGGTGATGTCTGCGGCGGTGGATCCAAAGCACGTGCTTGTGCTTGGCGGCGGCGATGGATTGGCAGTTCGCGAAATTTTGAAGTACCCGTCGGTCGAGTCCGTGACGCTGGTCGATATTGATCCCGAAATCACCCATCTGGCTCAAACATTTGGTTTGATGGTGGATTTGAACGAGCGATCTTTACTCGACCCCCGAGTCACGGTGGTCAATCAAGATGCGTTCATTTGGGTCCGCGACACTGAAAAACAATTTGATGTCGCCGTGATCGACTTTCCCGACCCCAGCGGCTATTCGGTGGGAAAGTTGTACACCACTCGTTTCTTTCAAATGCTAAAGCAACATCTGAGCGATTCGGCACGCATCAGTATCCAGTGCACCTCGCCGCTTGTCGCACCGAATTCCTATTGGTGTGTCCTGAATACGCTAAAGGGCTCAGGGTTTGACGCGATTCCCTATTGTGCATCGGTGCCCTCGTTTGGTGTTTGGGGATTCGCGTATGCTACGATGACACCGTCCAGCGGAGCTCCGATCGAGTTGTCGGATAAGGTCGGTGAGCTGCGGTTTCTGAATCCAACACAACTGAAATCAATGTTCGAATTACCGTCCGACATCCGGCCAATGGAAACGGAACTCAATCGATTGAACAACCAAGTGCTCGTGCGTTATTACGACCAAGAATGGAGTCGCAGCGAGTGAGCGATTCATCACCGATGTTAAGCCGTCGCGAGCTGATGTCTGTGTTGCTCGGATCCTGGGCCGCAGGAACCGTTGGGTGCTCGCGGCAATCGCTGCCGCCGAAAGGCGAGTTATTGAGTCCCGATTTCTCAGTCGGACACCGTATTCGCGACGGACTGAGGCCAAGTTTTGATCCGAGCGACAGCGAGCATGCCGACGTCGTGATCGTAGGGGGCGGAATCGCAGGGCTTTCGGCTGCGTGGCGATTAAAGAAAGCAGGACTCGAGAATTTCCGCCTGCTCGAAATCGAAAAGGTCGTTGGCGGAACTTCACGTAGTGGACAATCCGCTCCGTTTGAGTTTCCTTGGGGCGCCCATTATGTGCCCGCACCGATGAAAGAAAATCGGGCGTTGGTGAGACTGCTGGAAGAGATGGATGTGGTGGTTGGCAAGACCGAGGACGGTTCACCACGAGTCGCAGAACAATTTCTGTGTCGCGATCCCGAAGAACGCGTGTTTGTCGACGGGCAATGGATCGAAGGACTGTATCCTGCAGCCGGTGCGTCCGCGGACGATCTCGTTCAACTCGAAAAGTTTCAAGCCGAAATCGATGCCTGGATCGCCCGCCGCGATGATAACGGCAAACGTATGTTCGCGATCCCGATTGCAACTGCGTCCAACGGCGACGACGTTCGATCGCTGGACCAGATTTCAATGCAGCGGTGGATGGACGAACGTGGTCTCATCTCGCCGCGATTGCGTTGGCTGGTCGATTATTCATGCCGCGATGACTATGGGTTGACGATGGATCAAACCAGCGCATGGGCAGGGATCTTTTATTTTGCGTCGCGAGCACAGGTAACAAGCACCTCGTCTCAGGACGTGATGACATGGCCTGAGGGAAACGGTCGTTTTGTCAAACATTTTGCAAATCAGGTACAAGATCAATTGCGTCCCGCCACCGCCGCTTGCGACATCCAACTCGCTTCATCAGAGAAAGACGCCGCGAAGATCGCCGCTTGGGACAGTCAGTCTGACCAAAACGCTAGCTTTGATGCCGACCATGTCATCTTTGCCGCCCCTCAGTTCCTGGCTCCCTATTTGATCCACGATTTTAAACGCATTGCCGATCGATCGACAGAAACGTTTCAATACGGGGCGTGGATAGTCGCGAATGTTCATCTGCGTGACCGTCCGCGCGAGGACGGTATGCCAATGTGCTGGGACAATGTGATCTACGAAAGTAAATCACTCGGTTACGTGACGTCGACCCATCAAACGGGACTCGATCACGGGGCAACCGTGTTGACGTGGTACTATCCGTTGACGGCACACGAAGGAAGAATTTCACGTCAGCAGCTACTCGGTATGACGTGGTCGGATTGGGCCGAGATTGTGGTTGCTGACTTGGCGCGACCGCATCCCGAGATTGCTTCGTTGATCACTCGCATCGACATCATGCGTTGGGGGCACGCCATGATCCAACCGCGTCCCGGTTTTGTGTTCAGTGATGCACGTCGTAACGCGGCGAAACCGATCGGCAATTTGCATTTCGCGGGGACAGATTTGAGCGGTGTCGCGTTGATGGAAGAAGCGTTTTATCACGGCATACGTGCTGCCGAAGAAGTGCTGGCCAAACGAAAACATCCCTTCGAGTCGATGTTGTAGTGTGATGATTACGGTGTCTGAGAACGCATCTCGAAGGTCAATTCCGTGGCTGTTTTCGCCACGAGTGGATTTGCTCACGTTTTTGGGCAGTGCCGTGATTGCGTTTGCACTGTTGGCGATCGGCATTCCGTTTGGCTGGTTACATTCGGACACGCCCGAGTGGACCTGGATCGTGGCGATCTTGCTAATTGATGTAGCTCATGTCTATGCCACGGGGTTTCGCGTCTATTTCGATCGTGCTGAACTGGGTCGTCGCCCCTGGTTATACGGGCTGACACCGGTGCTGGCGTTCGGACTCAGTTGGGCGATCTACAGTGAGAGCGTGGTCGGATTTTGGCGAGTCCTGGCGTATTTGGCGGTATTCCACTTCATTCGTCAACAATATGGCTGGGTGGCACTGTATCGTTCTCGCGGCGGCGAAACGAGCCGGATCGGTTGGTGGATCGACGCCAGTGCGATTTATTTGGCGACGATTTACCCACTGGTGTATTGGCACACGCATTTGCCCAGGCGATTTTGGTGGTTTCGTGAGGGTGACTTCGCCACGATTTCGTTGGACATCGCGACCTGGATCGCCCCGCTATATTGGTTGTCGTTGATCGCGTACGCGGTGCGTTCGAGCTACCGTGGATTTGCGAAGGGCCAATTTTCGCCGGGAAAGGATATCGTGGTTTTGACGACCGCGTTGTGTTGGTATGTCGGCATCATCACTCTGAATTCCGATTACGCGTTCACAGTGACCAACGTGATTATCCACGGCGTGCCCTATATGGTGCTCGTCTATTGGTACCGTTGGCGGCAGACCGATGACACTGACGCTCACCCAAAGCAAGCCGCTGCAACGCGAGTGGCCAAGTTTTTGGGACTGGTATGGTTGCTGGCGTATGCCGAAGAATTGCTCTGGGACAGCGGGATATGGCAAGAGCGAACGTGGCTATGGGGTTCAAGTGTTTTCGGCTTTTTGGGCAACATCGAGGGAATCGACATCGCGTTGGTTCCGTTGTTAGCC
>CAXBHV010000355.1:0-6645 GCA_963974855.1 uncultured Rhodopirellula sp.
ACCGCTGCGCCCGATCACGCGATCGCCACTGATGACGGTTACCTCAAGCCAAACTTCGTTCGAATCAACCGTTCCCTGAGTGAACAGGTGCCCGAGTTTCAGCGTTCGCACGACAGCGTCAAGCAAATAGGTTTCACCTGGTTTTAGTGTCGGCACGTTAGGGCGAAGCGGAGCGGTCAGCTTGCCATCAATCTCACCGCCCTCGCGAATCCCGAACAAGTCGACACGAACGTTGTCTTGCAGAAATTCGCGATGAGCCTCGATCACATCCTCAGCACCGCGAAGCCACGCGATCCCGGTGTTGGCCGACGGGAACATGTGATCATGCACACTCAGCTCTCCGGTTGCCGGATCAACTTGGGCTCCAAAGTCGTTGGACGCGACTCGCGGCATGTGGCATTCGTTGCAATTGTGCTGAGCTTTCGGCGGATAATAAAAACTGCGGGCGCCGTGTCCCGAAACACCGCTAAACAAGTACGAATCATAATGGTTTTGTCCACGAAGAAAGTCTTTGTAATGGTTCAACGCGAGCGGTAAATGCACCTTGTGACAAGTCGAGCAGAACTCGGCCGTTTTGTGAAACGGTTTCAAGAATGTCTTTTTGTGAAACGACGGCTTTGCTTTCACCAGCTGGTTGTTCACCCACTGCAGCACCGCATTGTCGCTGAATGCAAACGGATAGTGCAGCGGTTCTTCGATCGTATAGTCGGCATTGCCTTTGACGCTATTAACGTGTGTGATCGCGTGGCAAACCGTACAGGTGATCCCTGCTTGCGATGTCGCGTGTCCGAGCATGTCAAAGTTAGGATCGTCGAACGCACCTGAGAAGAACGGCACCGGATCGTGACAGCCGGCACACCATCGTGACGCCTGAACCGAACCATCACGCTGCAGAGAGAGGGCTCGCGTTCCCGTTACGCTAGCCAAATAGGGAGGATTGTTGAACGAGCTGAACTTGTGAACGCTGTCGCTCCACGCCTTGTGCACATCTTCGTGGCATTTCAAACAATACTCGTCCTGCATCATCGTGTCCGCAGGAATAAAATTACCGCTCGACGTTCGTGCCAAAGAGGGCTCAAAATATTGTGCACCCGAACTTGGTCCCTCGGCATTCCAGTTTCGCGGATCTTGCATTTGAGCGATCGCGAGAGCCAGGATGGAAACCGCGGCGGCTGCGGCAAACCCCAGCCCGACTCGCCATTTGATTTTGGGTCCCACCAAGCGATGCAGCCAATACAACCAAATCACGATCAAGGGACAAGCGACATGTAACCAATACACGGTGCTGCGTGCGAGGGGCTGTTTCAAATCAAACCCGCTCACTCGCATCAGCAGAACACCACTAACAAGAATCAGGATGCTGGTGGAAAACAACGCATACCCGATCCTCAGTGCCCGGCGGTTACGTCGCGTGCGGGTGTTCCACATGTGGACCAACCCAAACACCACAAGCGGAACAATCAAAAGCAGCCCCATCACAAGATGGGCGAGGAACATGTATTGGTAGTAGTAGTCTTGGTACGTTTCGCTATTCTTCCACTCTAGGAAAGTGATCAACGAGAGGTAGCCCGAATTGGCGTACAGCAGTGCGACCAGGGCAAAGACGACATACAGTAGTTTGCGTAGCCGCGGTCCCACCGCACGCACATACTTTTTCTTTTTGGCAGCCGCAATCGAGCCGCTGTTCACAGTGGCGCTAGACATAAATTTTTCGCTTGATGGATTTGCTGAATCGTAACGTCCAAGTGATCATCCCTCGGGATGGTCACATTCAGCAGGTTGGCGTGATCGGGGAATTGATTGAGTGAGCCGTGACGCGTGAGCGTCTGGGAATCGTACACTGCTTAGAAAACTGCATTATCCAGAGGCCGCAGAGCATTCGCCTTTGTAATCCGACGCGTGAGCGAGGGACTTCCGGCAATGTCATGCGATCAGATTGGAGTCCCTCGCTGACGCGTCGGGTTATGATTTTTCTAAGCCGGACGCTCTGGAGAGCCGCCGGGTATCGTGCACGAGTCTGTGCCTTGCGGGCCACGACTCAAAAATGCGATTTGCCTACCTGCTTTGACAATAGCCGTTTCGCGCACGCGCCCGGAATCAGGACATCGTCGACGCGACGAAACCGTCTGCTCGACAAGCGTGTCAAACAGACAGGCACGCCGCACAAACGCCAAAGATGTGAGCAAGAAACTCTTTGAGGCTAGACTTTGGGAGGACGCTCGATCGTGAGCAGGTTTCCAGCGGGCAGTCCAAATTTGGACTCCGCGACACCACGAGTGATCTCGAACTCGTTTGCAGACGACAAAACCACTAGGCAAGCGAGATCGGGAAGTCGCTGGTCGTTGACCGGCGAAGCTGGCAGCGGTGCCGGCGTTAAAGGAGCCTGTTCGCAGTGCAGTCCACGGCAAGAGCGTGGTCGCGGTTGGCGGGCAGGCGAATTCTCAGCCCCTTGCTTGGTCTTTTCAGCGGAGACGTCGGTTTGCGCCCCATCCACTGCCATCGCCGTATCGCCCGAATGTGCCAACCAATCGCCACAGCTTCCCTGTGCCGACGACGACGCAACGGCGCCAGCCGACAGAAAAAGAGCAATGAGTAAAAGGGTGAGACGCGACATAAACGAATACGACAAAAAGAGGTGTGTAGCTAGAGTAGCGAGAAAACCCCACATTGTCAAAGTAAGGGCGGTGTGAATAACGCTATTTCACAATACTCGTAGCGAGTCGCGAAGACTTTCGTTCATCTTGGTCACCACCGATACTCTTCGCGAGTTTCGCTACGAAAAGACCTTGCTGCATTGACAGGCAGGAAGCCTATCTCACATCCCACTACGATAGCGACGCTTATAAAAAAGCCCCGGCGATCCCACTTTGGGATTACCGAGGCCGAGTTATTTGAATCCTCGCGACTGGTGCTATCGAACTATTTGTCCTTAGGCATCAAGACCGAGTCGATCACGTGGATCACTCCATTGGATGCTTCGATGTCGGTTTTGACGACCTTTGATTTGTTGACCTTCACCCCGTCGCTGCCAGTGCGAATGTTGACCGATTGGCCTTGCACAGTCTTGGCTTTGTCCAACTTGACGACGTCCGCAGCCATCACTTTGCCCGACACGACATGATAGGTGAGGATAGCAACCAACTTGTCTTTGTTCTCAGGCTTCAGCAGCGACTCAACCGTTCCCTTAGGCAGTTTGTTGAACGCTTCGTTGGTCGGTGCGAATACGGTAAAGGGACCTTTGCTGCTAAGCGTTTCCACAAGCCCCGCCGCTTTCACGGCAGCCACCAGCGTGCTGAAGTCGTCGTTTCCAGCAGCGATATCCACGATCGTCTTGCCCGATGAAGTGTCGGCTTCTTTGGCGAAACTAAAACTTGGGACGGTCATTACAGCTACGGCGGCAAACATTGCAACGAAATTTCTCATCTTACAGTTCTCTCAAATTTGATTTTGGTTTCGAACCAACACGAAATCGCTAACAAATGCACCCGAGCCAAAGGCAGCGAGGTCAGCGCGACAACACTGTCGCAACACGAATCGAATTGGATTCAGAAAGAAACAGAGGCACACGGAGTTCCGATTTCGGAGCCCCGTATCGCATACTGCGGGGTCTGCTGCCGGCTAGCAGAGTGCGTCCTTTGCACGAGAAGATGTTAGAGATGCGTCAATGGCTTTTTAGAAGAATTATTCGTTTTCTACGGGTTAAACGACAAGGAATACCGCCAGCTCGATTGGGTGGCTAGTAAAAAACGTTGACAGGGGGGGGAATTGCCCGTATACCTTTGCATCGTCGTGTGAAACGATTTGGCACATTAAAGCTCTTCTTCGCTCTCGTGGTCAAAACGTCGATCCAACGCTTCGTTTATTGTCCCCTATTGTGAGCAGGGTTTTTATGTTTTCACTTCCTTCGTCTTTGTTGGCACGTCGTGGTGGCGGGCTTGGTGGATTGGTTGGCTGGTTCATTCGCATTGTCATTTATGATATTTGCATCACCGGCATCTCGGACATCTTGGGTGTGTCGCGGATGGTCGCGCTGTTTATCTTCCTCGGAATCCTTGGCGTGATTGCGTTCGTCGGCTACCTGCTACGCAATAAGTACGCGAGCGATACCGCTGACGATTTTTGATTCGGCCGGATGCCGCTAACCTTCGGCCTTTAATCGCTGATTTTACGTAGCCCGCGGCTAGCGGGCTGTTGATTTAGTGAGCCGCTCGCGCGTGAGCGGCAGGGTCCCACGCATTACCCGGTGCCTTACGGCCCACGGCTCATCGCCTACGATTTACATTTCGATTAAATCAATAGCCCGCTAGCGCCGTCGGCTCGCAACAACAGACGCAGCTTAAGGCCACTCGAACTAATGCATCTTTCCATTTCTTGTTGAAGCCTCTGAAACACGAGCGTTCAGATCGCTCCACCAAAATCTATGGATTTCCGCGTTAACCACGCTCCTGTTTTTTCAACGCTTCAGTTCTCGCTTGCCCAGCACGAGTACGTGGTTGCGCAGCCAAACAGCATGCTAACGATGTCGGCTGGAATTTCGATCTCGGCCCATGTTGGCCGTTTGGATTCGCAGGACGATCCTGAATCTTCGGCCGAGGGAGATACGGCCGACTCCGCCCCATCCCCCGCAAAACGCCGTCGACGCGGATCCTGGTTCAGCGGGATAAAGAGCATGCTGGGGGGCGAAAGTTTCTTTACCGCGGAATTCCGCGCTAAGTCCGACGAGCAAACTGTCGTGCTTGCTCCGGAAAGCTATGGTGACATCGTCGTCTTGAACTTGGAACCCGATTCCGGCTACTTCCTGACTCGCGGTTCGTACTTGGCCAACGTCGGTACGACTCACGTGCGGATCAAGTACGGCGGTCTTAAAGGACTGATGAGCAAGAAGGGATTGTTCTTGATGCACGCGACGGGACGCGGTAGCGTGTTCTGCCAAACGTTCGGCGCCATCGAACATCGCAAACTCAAAGCAGACGAAACGCTGTATGTCGACAATCGATTTATGGTCGCCTTTTCCGACACCGTGACGTACAAGCTGGTCAAAGCGTCCGAGTCGCTGAAAGATTCGCTAATGTCCGGTGAAGGTCTGATCAACCGCTACACAGGCCCCGGCGACGTCTACTTTCAAACGCGTGGCAAACCGGCGGAATACTTACAGCCCTGATTGACGCAGCATTCTGATGAATTTACAAGCGGTTCCCGATCGCGAAGCGTTGCTAGAACAACTGCGTCGCGCCAATCAATTCACATGGCTATGGATCACGGTTCACGTGATTGGCATCATCACGCTGATTGTGTTTATTCGTTGGGACCAAGTCGTGTTGGCTCCGATCGTGTCAGTCACAGCTTGTCTAGTGATCCTCGGTCCGTTCGCAATGGAATTAGCGCGGACATGGGGTCAAAAGAAGAAGCGAATCGAGGATATCAAGGAAGCCACACGCTTCGGCGAGCTTGACAAATACAAATTGCAAACACTTTATCGCGAAACCCTGCAACGACTAAAGCTGCCTGACGAGCGATTGCCGGTTTACGTCACCAGCGACAAATCGCTTAACGCGGGGGCGATGCGATTAGGCCGCATTTTCGGCGGACTCAATGGAATTTATCTCCATCGCCAAGTCTTGCACAAACTGCGTGGTGACGAAGTCCAGGCGGTGATGGGACACGAACTAGGGCACTACTACCGCTTCAATCTGGCAGGCGAGCGGTTTCGGCTATTAACGCTGGTCCTCGGTGCGTTGGTCGGTATTTTTGCCGTCCAGTGGACGCAAACCGTCGGCTTCCTCGGTTTCATCATTGTCTCGGTGATCAGCTCGGCGTTCTGGTTTGTCAGCGGCATTGGCCGAATCAAGCACGGCCGAGCAATCGAGTATCTTTGCGACGATTTGGGATCGCAAGTCAACGGAATCGAAGCATCGATCAGTGGACTGCTAAAGGTTGGACTGGATGCTGAAATGCGATTTCTGATTCAATTAGAAGTGATGGCGCTTAACGCTGGCAACGAGCTGCTATCGCCGAGTGACATGGCAGCCGCGGTCGAAAAGGCGATCCCCTACGGTCACGCCGCCGAACCTGAATTGTTCGAATCGGTCACACGTGAGCTGAAACAACGCACCCAGGCAAATCGCAGCGCTTCGTTATCCGGGTTCATCAAATACGTCTGGGAAAGCGACGATGACGGGGACGACTTGAAAGAGCAACTCGAGCAGCAAGCCAAGCTGATCAACAAGATCGACCGGTTGGAATGGGAGTCGATCCTGGATGACCCCAGCGATGTTCGTTTGAATGAACGCCAGGTCGAAGGTTTGGTCCAATTGATCTTGGCGTCCCCCGAAAAATCACTGTTCCGCATCCTCGGTGAAGACGATGGAATCCATCCAGCCACGTCGATGCGGATTCTGTATCTATGGAAGAATCGCAACAGCTCAGCGGAATTGGTGGTGTAGGTAGGCAGTAGTTTTTCAGTATGTTAGCCGTTTTGGCGAACGCTGTGATGCATTTCGTAGCGGAACTCGTCAAGAGTTTCGAAGAGCATACGTTTAGGACGAAAGTCTTGACGGCTTGCTTATTTAACCAAAATGCAAATCGCAACTGTGAGCCGTGGGCCGTAAGGCACCGGGTAATGCGTGGGCCCCGGCCGCTCACGCG
>CAXBHV010000356.1:0-6642 GCA_963974855.1 uncultured Rhodopirellula sp.
AAAACACGGTAATACACGACAATCAAGCCACAGCGATACCCTTACAGCCCTGGGCCTACGACCTATCTAAAAATGCACTCGAAAGTGTTTTAGAACCTTTCGCAAACGAAGTTGCTCTAGGCGATGATCTCGTGGATTGGTTCGACGTGCTCGACTCCCACCAGTTTTTGCTCTAAGCCGCTATAGAAGTACGACAAGTGGTTGGGGTCGAGCCCCATTTGATGCAGGATCGTGGCGTGTAAATTCTTCACGTGCAGTGGATTTTCGGCGGCTTGCGCCCCCAGTTCGTCCGTCGTACCGTGGCTGATTCCGCCTTTGATTCCGCCGCCCGCCATGAACATCGTAAAGCCGTATGCATTGTGGTCTCGCCCCGATCCTTCGGCGTATTCCGCTGTGGGTTGCCGGCCAAACTCACCTCCCCATACGACAAGCGTTTCATCGAGCATGCCACGTTGTTTCAAATCAGCCAAGAGTGCGGCGACCGGCTTGTCGGTCGCTCCGGCGTGTTTGTTGTGGTTGTCCTCGAGGTTGCCGTGTGCGTCCCAATTGTGGTCGTTGTGGGCACCGCCACTGTACAGTTGGATAAACCGCACGCCACGTTCAACCAGTCGTCGTGCGATGATGCAGCGTTTGCCAAAGTCGCGGGTCTTGTCTTGATCGGCGCCATACATCGCTATCGTTTTTTCATCTTCGCTGCTTAGATCCACCGCCTCGGGCGCAGCGGACTGCATTTTGTAAGCCAATTCGTAGCTGGCGATCCGTGACGACAAGTCGCTATTGCTTTCGCGTGTAATCAGATGGCGATTGTTCGCTTTTTGAATCGAATCGATCAATTGTCGCTGCACGCCTTCGGGCAAATCGCTCGGCGGTGCGAGATCCAAGATCGGTGCTCCTTCGGCGCGAAACACGTTTCCTTGATATGTCGCCGGCATATAGCCGCTGCTCCAGTTTTTCGCACCGCTGATCGGTCCACCACTAGGGTCGAGCATGACGACGAAACCGGGCAAGTTTTCGTTGACGCTGCCGAGTCCGTAGGTCAGCCAAGATCCCATCGCCGGGTTGCCCGACAAAATTCGGCCGCTGTTCATCATCAACATTGCGGATCCATGGATCGGCGAATCGGCCGTCATCGAGTGTAAAAACGCGATGTCATCAACATGGTTTGCCACGTTCGGGAATAGCGAACTAACCCATTTTCCGCATTCGCCGTGCTGCTTGAATTTCCAGCGGGGTTCGACGATTCGGCCACCACTTTTGTGCCCACCGCGGCCAAACGTTTTGACGTCGACCGTCTTGCCGTCCATCCCGATCATGTTCGGTTTGTAATCGAACGTATCGATATGGCTGGGGCCGCCGTACATAAACAAAAAGATCACCGACTTTGCCTTGGGGGCGAAGTGCGGTGGCTTTGCTGCCAACGGGTTGATAAACGGCGTATCGGATTCCGATGCAGCCGCGCTATTAAAAAAGCCATCGGCACCGAGCATCGAAGCCATCGCTGCAGCACCGAAACCGCCGCCGGTTTGCCACAAGAATTCGCGACGAGTGCGGCCGCAGAAGTTGTCTCGTTTGGTCATGTTCGGGATCTCAGTGATTTCGGGGAAAGTCGAGCGGCGTAATGGAGTGAGTTCAGCATCAATTAACATTTAGTCAACGAACAGGAACTCGTTCCAATTCATCACGGTCAAGCAATACAAGCTGACCGCTCGCTCGCGTGTGATTCCATCGGTGGACGCCAGTTTCTTAATCAGCACATCGCCATCCGCGATCTCCGCCTCGGTGGCTGGTCGAGCGTACGCAGCCTTGATGGCTCGGCGAACGACTTCGTCATTTTCAACGCTCGCCGCATCAATCGATTTGGCAAACTTCGCCGCTTGAGCGTGAATGAAGTCACTGTTCAACAGCGACAAGGCTTGACCTGGTTGCAGCGTAGCGAAGCGAGCTTCGCACGTTAGGTCGGGATCGGGGAAATCGAAGGCAGTCAACAGCGGCGTCAACAACGATCGTTTCACATGGATGTAAATGCTGCGTCGATTGCGTTGTTCTTCGGGCGAATCGCCCCAGCCTTGGCCGGGCCGTGATTGCCCCGCCAGCACTTCGGCCGACAATTTTTCATAAAAACTCGGGCCATAGACGCTCGGGTTCAGCGATCCGTTGACGGCCAAAATCGAATCACGCAGTTATTGCTGCTGCGAACGATGCCGCGACCAAAATGGAATTGCCAAATTCGGTTTGCCATCACACGGGCGGTCAGCCGGTTGTCATCGCTGACGATCCAATCGGCGAGCACGCGACGACGGCCTAGCGAGCGATTGTTGAACGCGTCGACTCGTGCCGTTTTGCTGTCGGATTGAACCTTAGGAATGGCAGATTCAAAAATTTCGGGGAACGACGGCTGCACCTCGTCGCCAGGCGAATGCGGATTGCCTCGGAACATCACAAATGTCTTGCCCGGATTCGGCGTGTATTTCGCCAACCCCATGACCGAATTTCGCGGTGGCAATTGTTTCAGCTCGTGTTGGTTCTCACGCAGTCGTTTGCGAAGCGATTCGTACTTACGCCATTGATCGGCGTTAAGGTTGTCTTTGAGTTTTTCCTTGAGGATTTTATCTCGTTCACGACGGGGGCCTTCGGTCGCTCGTTGATCCGGAGCGGACATCTTCACGATTCCGGCTTGCTCGATTTCGTGCATCGCCCCTTCGATCTTTTGGCGGGCAACGTCGTTGTCGTGATAACGGGCCTTGAGTTCTGCGGAGGTGATGTCGATTTGGTTGTTCGCAGGATCGGTGCCGCCCGATGCGTAGCGAGTGACATCCTCGAAAAACGACAGCATGCTGTAATAATCGGTTTGCGGGATCGGATCGATCTTGTGGTCATGACAGCGAGCACAGTTGATCGTCAGCCCCAAAAACGCTTGCCCCGTCGTGGTGATCAAGTCATCCATCTCGTCAAAATGAGCTTGGACTCGGTCGGCGGGTTCATCGTCCCAGATCCCAAGACGATAGTAGCCGGTTGCGGTCAGTGTTTCCGTGGTCACCGAATCCAATTCGTCGCCGGCGAGTTGTTCGCGAACGAATTGGTCGTACGGCTTGTCATCGTTAAATGACTTGATGACGTAGTCGCGATACTTCCATGCGTTTTCTTTAGGGTTGTCGCGCTCGAATGAGTTGGTTTCTGCGTAGCGAACGAGGTCTAACCAATGACGTCCCCAGCGTTCCCCGTAGTGGGGCGATTGAAGCAACTCGTCCACAAGGTTGGAGAACGCATCGGGTGAGTCGTTGCTCACAAACGCTTCGACAGCGGCCGGCGATGGCGGTAGGCCAGTCAGATCGTAATAGGCGCGACGCACCAACGTTCGGCGGTCTGCCGGAGCGTTGGGTTTCAAGCCGGCATCGTCGAGCGATTTGTAGAGGAACGCGTCGATCGGATTTTCATTCCACTGGGGATCAGCGACTTGCGGCGGATCAGGATTCCCCATCGGTTCGAACGCAAAGTGTTTCCCCCAAGAGGCCCCTTCGGCGATCCATCGCGTTAACAGATCGGCTTCGGCGGGTGTGACCGGATCGCCTTCGGGCGGCATGCGTTCAAATTCGTCGTCGGTCGTAATTCGGGCGACCAACATGCTGGCGTCGATGTCGCCCGCGATGATCGCGAACTCGCCCGACTCAGCCTCAGCAAACGCTGATTCCTGTTCGGCAAACGAGATTCCGCCTTCGGCTTTATCGGGACCATGGCATGCGTAACAACGCTTGGCCAATATTGGTTGAACTTGCTTGATAAAATCAACCGACGCTGGGGCCGATGTTTTCTGCGAAGCCTCGACCTCGACCGCATCCGATCGCATGCCCTGCCCACCAATCATCCCGCACGCACAGATGCCTGTCAGCATCGCAATCGCGTAACGGCCAAGCTGATGAACGGGCGAGAGGGCTTTGAGTCGAATCATAATTTTGATTTCTTGCCGTCGAAGGAGGGATGTGAAGACGGTGCTTTGAATGAAGCAAGGTGGGAGAGCAGCCGCGAAGACACCCCACCATTGTGACAGGAAACAAGGTCGCCGCCAAGTAGGAATTGCGCATTGCGATTGAGATATATTGCCGGCCTTGGCACGGCCAGTTTCGACTCTATGAACCGGTTGAATTAGCGGGTTCTGGTAATAATTTGCTGGCCAAGCGTGTGCATACGAGCTCTTCGAATGGCACCGTCAGCAAGGCTGCAATGAGGAATCTTTCGATCGAGCACGATAGAAATTCTGGACCGATGAGCCGTTTGGGCGCCAGCCCCGGTTCAGCGCCTGAACCGTGGCTAGCGGGCTGTTGATTTAATCGAAATGCAAATCGCAGTGGTGAGCCGTGGGCCGTAAGGCACCGGGTAATGCGTGGAACCCGGCCGCTCACGCGCGAGCGGCTCACTAAATCAACAAGCCGCTAGCGCCAAGACGGCGAATTTACTGAAAGATTCCTGGCAAACTGCTTGGCCGGCGGATTTCACGCTGTGGCGAGCGTAGCAACACGGATTGGTCAGTTGCCGTTATTAAGGAGCCAGCGTGAGGGCATCCATACGGTTTTTGATCGTAGTATGGATCTTTTCAAGTTGCTGCTCGAGCTGTTGGTTCTGGTTGTAGAGCCGAACCAATTCTTGGCGAGTTTGCTCGACTCGCTCGGCGATCTCGTCGTGGTACGCCTTGATTGCGATCTTTTCCTTTTCGGTTTGATCGAAATCTTGCTCAAGCTTTAGCTTGTCAGCTTGCGTGGACGTCAGCATTGCCTCGGTTGCTCGGATCGCTTCCTGCAGAACTGTTTTCTGGTAGTCCGCTTGCTGGACCTGACTTTCGAGGGCTGTCAGACGAAGACGGATGCGACGCAGCACAAATCGATAATCGTTTAGCGGTCGGATGTAATACTGATTGATCAGCTTCACTACACCGACATCGATCAGTTCGTTGGCGGCTTCCTCTTTCAGGACAAGTTGGTCGCCGACATTAAACGCAACTTCGTCATCTTCGCTACGTTGCAAACGGCTGTCCAAGGCACGTCCGGTGCCGTCAAAGAAGTCGCCATCGGTGGCCGCAGTGGTGCGTTGTCCATCGACTTGGATCTTGTGTTTCTTGATGAATTCCACTCGGGTCCAGCGGCTCAGCGGTGGATCGTCAGGCGTCGCTTGGCTGCCATCACGCAGGTACGAGTCCAACGTTTGTTGGCTCACTCCGGACTCAAACAGATCGGCTAGAAGCGCGTCATCCACACGTCCAAAAAGGTGATTTTCGTCCGAGGTGCTCCCCTGAGCAATGAACATTTCGTGTCCATCGAGCGGCAGCATTTCATAGATCGACCACCTTCCGGCCTGCATGCTGGTGATCGAATCTTGTTGATTTTTTTCGAGCTTGCCGGTCGGTTGCAGCGTGACTTGATCCGGAGTGCTCGAGATCACGCGAAACTCGCCAAGATAGAAACGAGGCAATTGCATGTTCATGTTCGGCATCGGGCGTTCGGCAAATCCGTACACGATCAAGCCTTCGGGGACCAGCGGATCAGGGGCAGCGGGTGCTGCGGCGGCACCGTCTGCGGGAGCTGCAGCGGCCGCACCAGCGTCATCGGGAATGACCGGTACCGGCTGTGCGTTTGCTAAGACGATTCCGCTAAGGTCCCCGTTTTTGAGTTCCAAGGACCGCCAAACGCGACCGGCTTCGACCGAGATCATGGACAAATCGTGATTCAACGCGACCACGCCCTTGCCTGCTTCGGGGTCGGTCAAACTACCAAATTTGAGTGTGTGGTTCTCTTGTTTTGCCTTTTCGGCTCGGACTTCGAGTTTTTCTTTGGTCTGGTGCCATGCCGCTCGGCTTTTCAGTGCTCCAGCGGTAGGAAAGATAAAGACAACGGCCAGCAACATGGTGATGCTGACGGTGACGAGGTGATACCACCGCCACGTGGGGGATGTCTTCCAAACGAGTACGAAGAAGCCGATTACGACAACGATCAGTAGGCCTAGGATAGCGTATTGCATGATCGTTTAAGCGAGAGGTTGAACCGACGTGAATGAGACAAAAGAGTCGATCGTGTGACGATCGAGGGCCATTTGCGGTAAGGGCCGCAAAAAAAGCCTCCGTTGGATAATAAGTTGGGCAAGATGCGCCGTCAAGCTTTTCTCGTAATCTGCGGGAGATTCGAGTTGTCGGGGGGGCTCCGAGAGCATCGTCAATACGCTCGATGCGCTGGTTTCGGGGGCATTGATCGGTTTGCGATCGCCGTCAAAGTCGCTGCAACCGGCGTTGCCGTCAATCGACCCGCCGAACCCGTCGGCATAACCGGGCGATCCGGTGAAGACCGAACGTTCAGACGCCGAATTCGTTAACTGTACTGACGGATGTGCGTTTTGTAGGCATTGTCCCCAATAAATCAATTCCCTCACACCTGAATGCCCCACGTGAGAAATTCCCACCCCCGATTGGCGGTCGGCTCATCGATCGCTGCAGAACGGTTTGCGGCCCTTCGAACTTTGATCCGCAAAACCTTGAAACCGATCGGTTGTGCGTTGCTATTGAGCATCATCACGCTCAGCAGCGTGGGTTGCCATCGTCAGTACTATCGCAAGCAAGCGGATTGCGAAGTCAATATGTTGTTGGACGAGAAATCCCAGCAC
>CAXBHV010000357.1:0-6636 GCA_963974855.1 uncultured Rhodopirellula sp.
AGCCCGCAAGCCGCTCGGTCGATATTCGACAGCAGATTTTCTGCTCGTTACTTATTCAATCGCCCACGCCTTATGCAGCGTCACATTCAGGTTGGGCCGACTCGTTGATTCCGATGATTCCGGCAAACGGATTTGGATTAGATCGGTCTTTTCACTTGCAACATGACGAAGTTCGCCGTGATGCATCTCGACAATCGATTCGCAAACACCCCAAGTGGCGGCGGAAATCAGCTGAGAGTGTGCTTGTTTCATGATCGGCACATCGAGGTAGGAGAGCGAGTTGTCGCTCGTCGGACTTATTTTGATGTGAACTTGACCCTCGCTGTTTTCGGCAATCAATTGCAACTCGGCGGTCAGCGTGTCACTTTCAACGGTTGCTTGATCGCCGAGCCGCATCGACTGAGACACCAGATTCAGCCCGTTGCGAATGGCTTCATCTAGCAGCGATGCATCGCCATACACCTCGCAATCCTGGTCAAGATTTTGAAACTGTAACTCCAGTGATATCGCATTCGAGTCTTCAAACTGGTTTGCAAGCTGAGTCAATTGGTTGTGGATATTGATCTTTGAGAATTCAATCGACATCAACTGAAGCTGTTTTCGCAAATCGGACAGACACTCGCGAAGCAGGTTTCCGGCGAATTGCATTCGCTCCAGACGCGGCTGGATGGTTTGCGAATCGATGAGGTTTTGCTCTGCTTCGATTTGAATGATGTCGGCGGTATTTTGGTTTACATGTAGCGGTTGGCTAACTTGGTGAATGAACGTCTTGAGCCAATACGCGACCGCCATCGAATTCATTGGCTGGACGAGGTGATCTGCTGTTGCGGTTTTCTGTGACAACTCGGACCCCGTCGAGCGGCCATCGAGTTTGAGCGTGATCAAAACGTACAACACTTTTTCATGTCGAAAGGGCGTCCACTCAACGAGGCCCGCTTTGCATCGGTGCGTTCGCGACGCAGACTCGATCGCCGCGATCTCGTCGACGGATGCCAATTGCTTTGCTTCGTCGCTCAGTCCGGTCAACTCAAGGATTTGTTCCGCAAACTCAGAGCTCTGGGAATCCACTGGCCAATCAAACCATTGTCGCGCGTGTTGATTCGCCGTGAATAATGTTATTGCGGGTTGAAGTTGCAGCACGACAACGGCGTCCATCGAATTTTCAAACAGATTCTGAAAATAGAAATCTGACACGACCTGTTTGGGATTCGATGGAGGAGTTGGCACAGTATCGTGTTCCAAGTTGGGTTAGTTTGCAGGCAGCTTTGTTCCTACAAGCGAATGAAGTGACGAGGTGTACTTCCGCAGGGCAGGGGCGTGCTGGCTCTGCAGCAGGGTCTTGTTTTCAAGGAAGCAATCATGGCGAGCTTGATATTATTTTGCAATCGTTGCCATCTTCCGAATTCCTTACATTACAACCCTTCGCATATAATAAGTCGACGTCGCAAAAGTCCGCTAATTCAAGCGATCGCTTAAGCGAATTTTGCGGCTTGCCGCAAACATCGGAAGGAAACCTGCATGTTTATTAAGTCTGTCCGATACTCTTAATAGTCAAGTCGATGGCTTATCTTTATCATCGTGGACCGTTGCGAAATGGGGCATCAATCCTGCTTCTGAATTTTTTAAATTACACCTTCTTTAGGGGGTCACCCCCCTGGTTGAGAGTTGATTTACCAAGCCAGTAGTGTGGGGAGAATTTCGCATAGGAAGTTCATTCGAACACGTTCAGTCAGGTTGGGGCAACCTGACTGCGTGTTCGAATGATCCTAATTCTGGGTTTCATCCCAGCGGCAGTATTGCCGCAAACCACGCTCGGTATTGGTCGTTTTCTGCACCGCGATTGCTCCGTCGACGTAGCAACGGGTGGCAAGGACAAGGCGAAGCCAATAGTGAGCGGCAAGAATGTGAGGATTCACACAGATCCTCACGATGATTGCTTCGGCACGGGGATCGGGTTGCGAAATCGCAACTCCGATTCTCGTGCCCATGCCAAAACCCTGAGCGTCCATCCGCACAGAAACCGGACGGGACATATGTGTTTGAGTGCTGGTCGCGGGCCTGCTTTGTCCACGTTTCGCGGACTGGCAGCCTGCAGTTAGCTCTGGCAGCCCGCGACTAGCGAGTTTTGGCTCACAGAATAGCGGGTGAGATTACGCGAATGCGAAGCCTGTGCAGGCATCGTTCTTTTTAAGTCATTGTTGTCCGAAAAAATTGGCTATGTTTCTTCGTCGTTCACTTGATTCTTATTCAATATCATTCAGTAATGAAGGATATCTTTGTCTGAGACGCTCGTCAGTGCCGATTCGCTTTTCGCGAGAAAGCCATCTAGTGTAGCCGCCCCCGCTCCATCGAGGTGTCTGCGGTTAAAACGGCCGCACTGCGGGTGAAGACGCGTCAAGTTTCAGATGCATTTTTCGCGACTGACGGCGTTTTCATGCGTTAGGATGGTTACGACAACGGATTGATGCGATGCGAACGAGGTCGCAAGTTACAACTTTTTGCATTAAAAAATGCGGCGAGTTGTCCAATTTGACGCGATCTTGTGTAGTAAAGTATGTTCTATTGTCATCGGCAGAGAAGTTTTTTGTAATGTATGCCATCGAGTCTTTATCCCGCAATTTCCGTGAACCGATTCTAATGTCTCTTCCTACAATTCACATCGTTGACGACGACAAGGACTCTCGCCAAGTCGTGGTAGAACTCGTCCGTTCGATGAACTTGGCTGTGGAATCATACGAGTCTGCCGAGGACTTTATCTCGCGGTACAACGGCAAGCGTCCGGCTTGTGTGGTTACCGACAAGAAGATGCCTGGCATGAATGGAGTCGAGTTGATTGAGCGACTTCGTGAGATGGAGATCACGATCCCGATTGTGATGGTCACCGGATTTGCCGACGTCCCCTCAACGGTCCGAGCGATCCGTGGTGGAGCAATCACGTTGATCGAAAAACCGTGTGGGCAAGCGGAGTTGCGAAAGGGGATCGAGGAAGCGGTTCAGCTTGAACAAGAGAATCTGAAGAAGAACACGCAATTAGATGAAGCCAAGCGACTTGTCGCGACCTTGGACGACAAAGAGATTGACGTTGCCAAGCTGCTAATCGAAGGCCTAGCGAACAAAGTCATCGCGGCGCGATTGGATTGCGGATTGCGGACGATCGAAAAACGACGCTCCACAATCTTAAAGAAGATGAACGTCCAATCGGTAGCCGAATTGGTGCAAATCTGGGTGCTTGCCCACACGAGCTAAACTCTTTCAGGCGGTTCTCTTTGCGAATCGCCGATTGGCCCCAATCTTTTGCAGCCTCATTCTTTCTCTAGTCGCACTACGAGACGTCGATCAAGTGGCCCCATGGGCCGCGAGAACATCAACGACTTGTTTCCAGCCCAATGATTTGGCGAGCTGCAGTGCGGAAGCACCGCTTGGAGTGACCGCTTTGGGGTCTGCGCCGTGCTTTAGCAGGATAGCAACGCCAATGGCAGTACCGGCCAATGCTTGCTGGTGCAGCATCGTCCATCCGCGATCGTCGGTAGCGTGAACGTTCTCGGGATTCTGCTGAAGATACTCGGTGAGCGAATCGGCCATGTTAGCCGCCATCGGGTGTTCCATCGACGAAACCAACTTAGGGTCCGCTGGCGGTAACGACGCTGGGGGCTGTTTCACTGATCGGCCAAGAAGCTTTCCGAGGAAACCACCTTTGGCTTTCTCTGGCGAAGGCGATTGTGCGGGTTGTTTGTCGGTGAACCACTCGGGCGGCACGACATGGATGTTTTCGGGGTCACCAAAATCAAACCCCCAGGCGTCGTCATGTTGTTTGCGTTCTTTGGCACTCATTTTGGCACGAAGAACCTGGACAGTAAACGCGCCGAAAACACGGCCGTTGAGGACGTACATCCAATCCGAAAGTGCTTTTCCTGGGAACTTGGCTTCGTCGCCTTCGGAGATTGATTTTAGCCAATTAGGTGAGTTCAGCAGCGTTCCCGAGACTTTTTGGCCATCAAAGTCAACGTCGCCGAGCCACATCTGTTCGACGCCTTCGCTGTTCTCTGCAGCCTGTAACTCCGGAGGATCCGTAAAAGGAACTTTCACGCATGCGAGGTCGAGCCCCGGAATGATGCGGCGCCGTTCCCAGGAGAGCTCTCGCCAAAAGAAGCGAAACGTGCGGCGGGCTCGCTCGTTTGCAGTACGCATTTCAGGATCGTTGTCAGCGGTCAAATAAACTTGGGCCACGATTGCAGTACCTCGTTCGCAGGGCTTCCAGTACGAATGTTCCTCAGCGTCCCGCTGAGACAAATCGGCAACGACGCTGCCGACTCAATAGACTATCACCAGTCTCCTCAGTGTGGGGGGCGTTGCCTATTGGCAATACTCATTTTTCGGATTTTGTGACCTGGCGTTGCAGTCTCCGCTGGATTTGAGTTTCGATCTGGTGACGTTGTGCGGCTCGTCCTCGAAGCAGTTAGTTCGTGTATCCGGTTGAACGTCGATCCTTTTGTGAGCCGTCGGCGCTAGCCGCGGTCCGCTAAAACGTTGGGCTTGTTGTGTTTTTTGGTTGCGTCGGTTTTCTGTCACCTCTCCATCAACTTCGTCGGTGGAGAGGTAACTGCGGTATCGGCCGGAAGAACAACTCAGCTTCCCTCTCCGCCATCAATACCCACGTTTTAGCGGACCAGCGCTAGCCGCGGGCAGGTGAATATTGAAGGAAACGGGCCCGCGGCTAGCGCCGTCGGCTCCAATCATTATGTGGGGTGACTCATATTGACCTGCATCGGTGCGAAGGCACTGCTGTTTTCTGCACCTCAAGCCACCCCCATGGGAATTGATTTTGATTATCATTGGCGTTTCAATTCCACTGTATGCGTCCCACCCAAACCCCACCGAGAGTTTCATTCATGCGTTTTCGATTGTTATCTGTCCTCACCTTGCTGCTTGCGTCGACGGCGCATGCAGAGCTAAAAATGTCATCGATCTTTGGTGATTCGATGGTGCTTCAACGAGACAAACCGATCCACGTTTGGGGCTGGACTACTGCGGGGCAAGACGTCTCGGTCGAACTGGCTGGTCATTCGGCTTCGGCAACTGCCGACGACTCGGGTCGTTTTGACGTCTTTGTCGATGCATTGCCCGCAGGCGGTCCGCACGAAATGAAGGTCACTGCGGACGAGGCGAAATCATTCAAAGATGTTTTGATTGGCGAAGTTTGGATCTGCTCGGGGCAATCCAACATGGGAATGTCAGTCGGCGGTTCGAATGATGCCGACCTCGAATCACTCGCGGCAAATTATCCCAACATTCGCTTGATCTCGGTTCCGCAAGTTGGCACGCAAGAGCCGCAAACCGATTTCAACGGCCACTGGGCTGCGTGCACTCCGCAAACGGTGAAAGATTTTTCAGCTGCTGGTTATTTCTTCGGTCGCCAATTGCATCAAACACTCAACATTCCCATCGGCTTGATCGACGATGCGTGGGGTGGTTCGTCCGCCGAAGCGTGGGTCTCGCGAAAAGTTTTGGAGAAGGATGGCAAGTACGAAGAGTTACTCGAAAAATGGGACCACACCGCAGCGACCTACGATCACGAAGCGGCGATGGCCAAATGGAAAGAGCGGCACGCTGAATGGGCAAAGACTAAAAAAGGCAACCCGCCGCGAGCACCACGCAACGAATTGACCGGGAATCATCGTCCCTCGAACATTTACAATGGCGTCCTCAAACCAACGATTGGCTACACCATCCGTGGCGCCATTTGGTACCAAGGTGAATCCAATGCAGGCCGAGCGTACCAGTATCGCGATCTGTTTCCGCTGATGATTCAAAGTTGGCGTGATGAATGGCAACAAGGCGACTTTCCTTTCTATTGGGTCCAACTTGCTGACTTTAAAAACGAAGTCGACGCGCCCGTTGATAGCGATTGGGCCGAATTACGCGAAGCACAAACGATGACAATGTCGCGGCTGCCGAACACGGGCGAAGCGGTCATCTTGAATCTTGGTGAAGCAAACGATATCCATCCCAAAAACAAACAGGGCGTGGGTACTCGTCTCGCTCGTTGGGCCTTGGCTAAGGATTACGGCTACGATATCCCTTATCAAAGTCCCGCTTATCGTGGCACGCCCGACGCGATGCAAGTCAAGGGTGACCGCGTGACGCTAAAGTTTGATCATGTGGGCGGCGGGCTAGATACGTTTGACGTCAACGATGCGATCGGTTTTAGCATTGCCGGTGCCGACCAAAAGTTCGTCTTTGCCAAGGCCAAGATCGTTGATAAAGAAACGATCGAGGTATGGGCAGAAGGCGTCGAAAACCCAGTTGCGGTTCGTTACGCGTGGGCGGACAACCCCGTTTGCAACGTGCAAAGCCGCGAAGGGTTGGCGTTGACGCCGTTTCGCACCGACGATTGGAAAGGCAAAACCGAAGGCGTCGTGAAGTAGCTTGTGAAGTAAATCGACGCGAAAACGTCGGACTCACGTGGTACGAGGTCGGCGTCTGCTCAATATTCGAGCTCGCTTACAGGGCGAGCTCGAACACGATTTGCGCTGACGGCTTGGAAAGCCGTGCGACAATGGAGCTGCAACCGCGGGGCGGTTACGCACTCACCGGTTCGACGTTCTGAGTGACTTCGAAGCCGAGATCGGTGATCAT
>CAXBHV010000358.1:0-6621 GCA_963974855.1 uncultured Rhodopirellula sp.
CGTTTTGCCACGACAGTCAACTGTGAAATCTGCTCGTCCATTTCGGCAACTTGGCGTCGCAATGCATTGGCGTTCTCGAGATAAGCTGCCGCTTTGGACAATTCGCCTTGTCGACGAAATTGAACCGATTGCAGTTCCGCGATCTCGAGGTCGTCAGCTTTCTTTTCACGACGAATGCGTAACTCGGGGTCTTTAAGCCGCATCAGTAGCGTGCCAACTTCGACGTGTTGGCCGCGTTGCACGAACAACGACTCGACGAACGCATCACTTGGCGAACGAGCAATTTGTTCATCTTGAAACCGAACCACCACTGGCACACGACGGTCAAACGGCGATGACACGGTGCCGAGTTGCTGAAAGACAAACGACAGGAAACTGGCGTAAAACAACATTCGTCGACGATAGTGATTTAGACCAAAACGTTCGCCCGGCGCCATCGTCCAGACTTTCCAAATCCAGCGAACTGCAGGAATGACAAACCACATCAACACGCCTGCGATCGCCAACATAATTCCCAGACCGCGTGCCCACATCGCGACCCCCAACACCAGCCCGCCCATCCAAAAGACTTGAAAAACAACGCTACATGCCGCGTGAATCGAGGCAAACCAAACGCGCCATCCCGACAACAGTTGTCGTGGTTGAGGAATATTGAAAAGCAGCCACTGCAGTACCGAACCCAATTGCCGACGACCGTGCATCCGCAAGTTGGGGATTTCCGTCAAATCGGATAGCACATAGTAACCGTCCAGTCGTAGCAGCGGATTCGCATTGACCAGCAGCGTCGCGGGGCCCGAGATCAAAAAGAATTGAGCGGCGATGTGCTTACTGTAGCCATCCGCCATAAACCACCATGCCCAAGCTGCAACCGACGCGATCGCCATTTCGAAATAGACGCCCCCGAGGGCAATCTGAACACGATGAAATCGTCGACGCAATTTCCAAGCATCGGTTACATCCACGTACGCCAACGGCGCAAGCAAGAAGAACATGATCCCAACTTGGCCGACTGAAACGCCGTGATGTTTCGCGGCAACCGCATGCCCCGCTTCGTGGATCATTTTTGCAACGACCCAAATTAAAAACAGTACCGGCCACAAACTTGGATCAAACATCTGACGCAGTTCGGACGCAAACGCATCGGCATGCCCATAGACGACACAGAGGCCGCTAAAGACAAGCAAACTCCAAACCGCAAATCCACTTCGCTCAAACGTCCAACCAAGATATCGCGTTAGAAAATTCGCAATCGCATCACCGCGAAATAGCGGGATGCGTTGACTAATCATCAGCGGCAAATAACGCAGCATCGTCGCCGCTGGACTGGGCTGAGCTGGCTGTAATCCGGGCGTCGGATTCGCTGCGGGCGTCGGATCTGCGGCGGCGGGCTGATCGGCGGCTTGATCAAACGAATCGGTCGACGTATCCGCTGTCGGCGATTGGGCGTCATTAAGCGGTCGATGCTTGATGCGTGCCACGTTGGCCTGGACAAGCTGAGAAATAAATTTGGCCAGATCTTCAGTCGACCACTGGATCCCTTCGGCTTGCAATGCATGAAACAATTCCGGAACCCCTCGCACACCGTCAAGCAGTGTCGCGACACGGTACTCTTCGGGTCCGAGTTGGAAGAATTTCCCCGTGGCTTCGTGGTGCGACACATAGGTCGTGCGTCCACCGATCTCGCGAGTGACAAAGGTCACTTCGGGATCGAGGATCACGGTTGGCATCGAAGGTGAATTGGCGTCGCTGCTCATGTTATTACTAAAAATGTGGGATAGGCTTCCAGCCTGTCATCGGTGTCACGCCATTCAGCTAAATGTTTTTGTAGTGGTGCGGCGTAGGGAACCTGTTGATTTAATCGAAATGGAATTCGCACTAGTGAGCCGTGGGCGGTAAGGCACCGAGTAGTGTGTGGAACCCGGCCGCTCACGCGTCACGGCTCACTAAATCTAAAAATGTGGGATAGGCTTCCAGCCTGTCATCGGTTTGTTTTAGGGTAGCGAAACTCGCGAAGAGTTTCGGGCATCAACATCCCATGACGAAAGTCTCCGCGACTTTCGCTACGACAGGCTCGGCACAACCTGCCGCTACGACTAATACCCGACCCACCACAATACTCTTTCAAAACCAGTTCGAACCCAGGACCAGATCCAAGGTCGCAGTGGGCCATACGTCGTCGCGTCACCCTGCATGCCTGGACGCAACTTGCCATCAACGTTTTCAACTTCGATACGACCGATGAAAACGTTCTTGTCATCGCGAATTTCCGACGAGGGGTACAAATCCTCGAGTGTTTGACGAATCGAGCGGCCACCGATCGAACCAAACCGAATGCGTGCAATCGACTCGGAACTGACAAAATCAATTTCATGTGCGGGAATTTCGACCTCGATCGCCATCCGATTCATCGGCGAAATCTCGAACATGGTTTGTCCGAGTTCCAACGGAGATCCGACGTATTGGCTGAGGTCGCCACTGATAATGACGCCATCAATTGGGCTTAGCACTTCGAGCCGCTGTAAACGATCGGTCAACAAATCTAAGCTGCGATTGAGTTGTCGTTCACGAAGTTTCGCTTGCTGTGCATCGGCGATGCGGCCCGTTGCAAGTGCGGTGTCGTGCTCTTTGGTCGCTTGCTGAATCTCGGCCAAAATCGATTCACGTTCCAATCGAAGCGGCCGCCCGTCGAGGGTGACCAATCGCTCGCCCGCCTTCACGGTCTGGCCCGGTTTGACATGGTTTGACAACAACGTGGCTTCGAACGGAGTCGCCACCAAACGTTGCTGGAGCGGTTTGACAGACGCGGTGCAATCGACGCGGTAGGGCACCGGCCAAAACGCCAACAGCACAAGCAGCAGTGAAAGCGTACCGGCAATCGTCAAGGTACGACGCGTCAGCTTGCGAATCACCTTCGGAGCGGCACGATTCGGTCGACTCCAAAACACGTTCGTCAAAGGCCGAATGATCGCTCGTAGCCATTCGCCGAATACCGACTTGTTGGATACCGGATAGATCCATATCAGACAGCGTTGATCGGTGTCAGTTTGTGGCATGCACAAGATCATTGCTTGATCGTCCAACAACACTCCACACTTGGCGTCGATCAAGTCCGTCCACTGCCCAGACGCGGCAACGCGTGGACCGCTTTCAGGGGCAAGCCATCCAAGACGCTGGTCATACAAGCGTTTTAGATGAGCGTGCCCGACTCCACAACGAACCGTCGCATCGGGAAATTGCCGCGAGATCTCTTGAGTCAAAACACGCATCGCATCCGAGCGAGTATCGGCAGCCGCAATCGCACCGACAATCTCAAACAACTTTCCTAGCTGTTCAGGCGGACTTTGCGGATCTACAGACTGTGATCCCGGTTGTTTTGGCGTTGAACCCGATGCAGCCCCAGCTCGCGCAGCGGCGGTTTTTAAGTCGTTGCCCGTCAAAGAGACGTGCAACGTTGCATCGGATTTAGACGATTCGAAGGGTGATGCGATACTCACCTTGGCATGCCCTCCGGTGACGTCAATCTAGGATGTTGAGGCGTTTGTGAAACCGAATGCTTCGCACCCGAAGATTTAATTTGGGACGCCCCCATGATGCTTAGCGTACAGCGATCGCCGGCGCGTAGTGCGTGACCGGCATTGTCGAGCTCGACACGGACCCGGACGGTCCCACTTTCCCCATCGATGTCCGGTGCAATCGAACTAATTTTCGTATCAATTGTCTTGCCGTTGCTTCGCAAGAAGACGCGTGCTGGCGTCCCTACCTGCATCCGAGAAATCTCTTCTGCAGGAACATTAAACACGCCAATCAATCGCTCCATGACAAGCAACCGAGCGATCACGGGATCACTCGGCGACACATACTCGCCCGGTTCACGAAACAACTCGGCGATCACTCCACCGACGGGAGCCAAAATTTGACGCCGATTCAATTGCAGTTGATACCGCTCGAGTTCAAGTTGGCGGAGATTTGTCTGTTCTTTCGCAGCCAGCAATCGTGCTTCGGAGATTTCCAAATCGGCCTCGGTACGACGCAATTCATCAGGCCGAGCCATGTTTTTCCCTGCCAACTCTCGAACCATAACAACACGTTTACGTTGCAGATCGGCTTCGACTTCGGCGGCATCTTGATTTCCCCGCATCTTGGCTTGCAAGGCAGCGATCTTGACTGCCGAAACCTGCACATCATCGTCAAGCCGTCCAATCTCATGGCCCGCCTCGACACGGTCGCCGACTTCGACGTTGACGGACATCAGCAATCCGACTTCGGCCGCTGCCACCATCACGTCGTGCTCGGGTTCGGTAAACCCGTCGTACACCAACGTTTGTTGCTGCTGAAAAGAGGGGTTTTGTGCAAACGCCGCGTTAAAAACGAGACCAGGGGTAACGCCCATGTTCCACGCGATGGTCGAGGACACGGCAAGTACGGCCAATGGAGTCTTAACGATCGACATCCGCTTCCCAATGATTTTCATTCTTTGGATCATGCTTAGAGTCCTTGCTCGTCAGTGGTTTCGATCAACCCCGAATTTGGGTTGCCTAGCCCTAGTCGCGTTGGTCGCAACCGAGTCGCAGGCAAAGCAGGGTCTCTCTCGACCGGGGATGCGGCTGGAAGCAGCGTTCCTAGCTGTGGTGCCGGCAATGGCAGGATCAAGTTGTCCGATGAGTTATCAACCGAATCAACCGATGGCTCAACGAGATCCGATGAAGTCGAGTCGTCCAACGGTTGCTCGAACGAGCCAAATTCAGCACGTGGAATTATCGAGGCTGCATCCGCGTTCACGGATCGCACGATCTCGATATCGGTACGACCTGGGCTTCGCAGCGTTTCGATGTTCTCGTGGATCAACAAATTGCCCATCGCCCGTTCTAGTTCGATCAACGAGACCAAGTAATTGACCTGTGTCGAAACCCACTCGCGTTCGGCATCCGAACGACGTTGTTGGGAATCCAACAGATTCTCAAGCACGATACCGACCCGGGTGCCATCGCCACCGAGCATACGGTAACGTTCGGTCAACACGGTTTCTTCATCGATGGTGGCCATCACCGTTTGACGCTTGCTTTGATGTTGAGCAATCGTGGTTTCGACATCGATCAATGCCGTTTCGATCTCGGCGCGGGTGACTTGCATCGTCTCACGCAGCTCTTCGCTCTTTTGACGGTACCAATGGATCGCTTCGCGATGACGGGCGCGAGCGTAACGATTGCCTCGTGGCATTTCGTATTGCAAAGCCGCGCTCAGCCCTGGACCGCCTTCGGTAAATTGATTGCCGAAGGAATGGAAAACGTCGTTGTGTCCGTTCAGTGCGGCCAGATAGGCATCAAACACTGCGTTCAGTTCTGGCAACAATTGATTGCGTGTAATCTGCATCGATAGAGCAGCCGATTCCAATTCTTTCGCAGCCGCTCGTACTTCGGGTCGGTTCTCTAACCCTTTGATGACCGCATCACGGAGAGTCCATTGCAACGATGCCGCCAACGGAGGATCCAGCGGGATCATCTCCAATGCGTTTTCCGCCGACACCAATTCGGGGCGACCGATCAGCATCGCGAGTCTCGCTTGCTGGCGACGTACATTCGCTTCGGCCGAGATGATTTGATCCATCCGACGTGCCAGACGACCGCGAACTTTGGCAAGCTCGATTCGACTGGAATCAAAATCAGCACGTCCGACAATGATGCGTTCAATCTCTTGGCCGCGCTGGAGCAGCTTCTGTTGCTGCAAAAAGTGACAACGAGCTTCGTACAGGTTCCAGTACGCAGTCATCACGTCTGCGATTCGTTTTTCGACTTGGCGACGCATCTCTTGCCAAGAAACACCGGCATCAATTTGAGCCTGAGTCAGCAGCCGCTCGGTATAGACCTGCCCACCGCGAGCCAATAGCGGCCGCGTCAAACTGAGACTCAGCCGCGAATTGCCTTGATGCTTGGGATCAAAGAACAAACTATTGCTATTCAATGTGCCCAGTTCTTGAGACAGATCCCAAGTCGAGCCGCCGCGTGTCGTCTTGGCCACTCCCGCAGAAGCACCAAACGAATCTTGCTGCAAACGGCTCGGCCCCCCCGTAGTCAATGTGTTGCCGACCGGATCATTGGTCATGCCAGCATTGGTTTCCAACAGAATCTTGGAATCAAAGGCGGCATCTTGTTGAGTGATCTTTTCCAGTGCCACACTTGTGCGACTGGACACACTTTTGATCCGCGGGCTATGCGTCAATGTATCGAGCAATACCGTATTCAGATCAAACGAAACCCAATGGGGTTGCGGCATGATGGGGCTGGCGATCGAAGCATTCCACCACTGAAAGTCATAGGGATCCGTCGCGGTACCCGATTGATTTGACCCCATAGGTCCTGCAGCCAATTGCAGGGGTTCGCGAGGCGACTCGGCCTTACCATTGGGCGTAACGCTAGCAAGCGTTGCAAATGCAACGACAGCCAGCACTGGGCCCAGCGATAAGGAAAAGCGACCGCGAATCATCTGTTTTGTATGCACCTACGATGTGTAAATCGGGTAAAGCGGAACCTGCGTACAGATGCCGTATGCGTTGTATCGGACGGACTGCGGGTCAGGTCGTGATGACTATCGCGAAAAATGCGGCGTCTTCATCGTTGCAATCGG